>JAEYYS010000372.1 GCA_023428335.1 Verrucomicrobiota bacterium
GTGCGCCTGCTGGTGATCGGCCAGGAAACCAACGGCTGGGCCTGCGAACCGCGCGACCTCGAAGGCCAGCTGTGCGCCTACCGCGACTTCGAGGTGGGGCGGCACTGGCGGCGCTCACCCTTCTGGCAGCTCGTTCGCGAGGTGGAGGCGCGACTCGGTCTGCCGCCCTGCAGCTGCGCCTGGAGCAACCTCAACCGCTACGATCAGGACGAAGGTCCGCCGGGCGGCGCCGTGCTGGCCGCCCTCATCGGTCTCGACTTCCTGCTGCGCGAGGAAATCGCCCTGCTGCGGCCGGACGTCTGTCTGTTCTTCACCAACCGCAAGTTCGACACCCGCTTGGAAGCACTTTACCCTGGCTTGCGTCAGGAAAGTCTGCCCGGCCTTCCCACGCCGGATCTGGTCCGCCTGCATCACCCCGACCTGCCGGCCTTCACCCTGCGCAGCCCGCATCCCAAATCGATCCGCCTGCGCCAGCTCGGCGCGGCCTTCCTGAACTGCCTGCCAGCACGGGCTGCCTGACCCCATGCCCTCGGATTCCCAGCCAACCTGCCAAGGCATCTGTGTGGCTCTCGTCGCCAAGCCCACGCGGCTGGGCATGGCGGCGGTGGAGCTTCGGGCCGACGGCTATCCGCAGGTGCTCGCCCAGGCGCGGCAGCGACTGGAAGAGGGAGTGCCCATCGACGAACTGCTGTTGCGCCTGCTGGTGGCGGTCGAGCAGCAGGCCGACCTCATGATCCGGCTGGTGGTCTTCCAACCCAGCGGTGTCGCCGAGCTGGATCGCACGATTCAGCTCGCCCTGCGCGCCCATCACGCCGAGGTGATGCTTTCGCCGCATCGGGCGGTCAGTGCGCTTGAGCTGGCCTACTGGTGGGCGGACCTCTTCGACTGGCGCTGAACCGCCTCCCGACCATGCAACTCATCGTTTTCGACCTCGAGACCACCGGACTCTCCCCGCACTACCACGACATCATCCAGATTGCCGCCGCCCGTGTGCAGGTTGGCGAGTGGGTCGTGCGCGAGCAGTTCGCCAGCTTTGTGCGCCCGCCCGGCGGCCGCGTGCCTGGCCACATCACCGCCCTGACCGGCATCCGTACGGAACACGTCGCTGAAGCCCCGTCACCGGCCGAGGCCCTGCGCGCCTTCAGTCGCTTCGCTGGCGAAGGCGCCCTGCTCATCGCCCACAACGGCCGTCGCTTCGACCTGCCGTTCCTGCGCGCCAGTTGCGAACGCCATGGCCTGGCCGTGCGCGACAACGCCTTCCTCGATTCCTGCACCCTGTCGCGCCACCTCTGGGGCGGTCGCGGCGGCCACGGGCTCGATGCCGTCATGGCCCGCCTCGGTCTCTCGGGCGACGGCATGCGCCGCCATGACGCACGCGACGATGTCGCCCTGCTCGCCGAGGCCGTGCGCCGGATGTGGACACAGCTCGATGCCAACGGCCCGGGTTGTCCGGTGCCCACCACCAACGGTTGGCTGCCGGTGGCCGATTGAAGGTCATGCACGTGGTTCTGCTCAACCTGCTGACGACCGGGCTCTCCGTAGCCGCGGACGACCTGATCTTCATCGGCGCCCACCGCCTGTGTCCGGAGACCGGCCGCGTCAGCGATCGCCTGCATATCTATGTGCGACCGCAACGCCAGCCGTGGTCGGTCCTGCGTGATTTCATCGGTCAACCGGAACAGGGCGAAGAGGCTTTCACCGACCTGCCCGACGCTGCCACGGCACTGCGGGAACTGGTGCGGTTTGCCGGCGAGGATCTGCTGGTCGCCCACCGCGGCGCGAACGATGCCGGGCCGGTGCTGCGCGAGACCTGTACTCGCCTCGGGCTGCCGACCCGGCGCGTGCGCCTGCTCGACAGCGCCGACCTAGCCCGACGGCTGTTCGGAGCGGAGGCGAAGGTGAGCCTGCGCGAGTTGAACCGCCGGCTCTGCCTGCCGGCCTGGCAGACGCCTGTCAGCCCGGTGGCCGCGCTCGACCGTCAGGGGCTGATCCTGCACCGGCTCTGGCGCCTGCTCGATCCGGAACCGGGCAGCTGTCCGGTGCCGCACGGCCACACCCTGCTGCCAAGGCTGGAGGTCGCGCCATGAACGCCGTTGTCTTCGACCTGCTCAGCAACGGTCCCGGCCACTCGCCCAACACCGAGCAACTGCTCGCCCTCGCCGCCCTGCGCCTGCGCGACGGCGCCATCGTCGCGTCCTTCGAAACCCTCATCCAGGCGCCGCGGCCCTGGCCGACGTGGCTGCGTGAAAGCGATGTGCGCCAAGCCACGCTGCTGCCCGAGGCACTGGCAGCCTTCAGCGCCTTTGTCGGCGACGACCTGCTGGTCGCCGAGAGCGCCGCCACCCAGAAACTGCCCTTCCTGCATGAAGCCACGGCCCGCCGCGGCCTGCCGACCCGGCCCGTGCGCGTGCTCGACCTCGACGACCTCGTGCGCGCCCTGCCGCTGGAGCAACGCTGGCGGACTTGGTTTCAGTGGCGGGCCGAGGCGCGTCTGCCGCCCGGTCTCACGCCGCTCGCAGGCGGCCTACACCGCACCACCCAGGCCCTGAGCCAAGCCCTGCAGCACCACGGCGGTACCGCCTGGCTGCAAAGCCTGCCCACCTGCACGGGCTGGCTGGTGTGACCGACCTCACTCCTCCGCCGTCAAAAACTCGCGGGCGGCGGCGAGGCGGGCGAGTTGTTCGGCGGGCAGGCGCGGGTAGCGGAGATGCATGCCCTGCATCTCGTGCAGCAGGGCGGCGCTGACGATGAGGCGCATGTTTTTCTTGTCGTCGGCCGGCACGACATACCACGGGCATTCATCGGTGGCGGTGGCGCGGATGGCGTCCTGGTAGGCGGCCAGGTATTCGTCCCAGTGGGCGCGCTCCTTGACGTCGCCCTCCTCGAACTTCCAGTTCTTGCTGGGCGTGTCGATGCGCGCGAGGAAGCGCTTCTTCTGCTCGTCCTTGCTGACGTTGAGGAAGAATTTGACGATGCGGATGCCATTGCGGTCGCAGTAGGCCTCCAGGTGGCGGATGTCCTTGAGGCGGTCGTCGAAGAGCTGATCCAGGTCCTTGGTCGTCTTGGCCGGCAGGCGTTGGACCTTGGTGACGATCTCGGGATGCACGCGGCAGACCAGCACTTCCTCGTAGTAGCTGCGGTTGAAGATGCCGATGCGGCCGCGCGGCGGCAGCACGCGCAGGTGCCGCCAGAGGAAGTCGTGATCGAGCTCGGCATCGGTCGGCCGCTTGAAGGCGTGCACCTCCACGCCCTGGGGGTTCACACCGCTGATGACATGCTTGATCGTGCTGTCCTTGCCGGCGGCGTCCATGGCTTGGAAGATGAGCAGCAGGCCGTGGCGGTTCTGCGCGTACATCTTCTGCTGCAGGTCGTCGATCTCCTCGCGGAACTCGCCGATGAGCGACTCGTAATGGGCGTCGTCACGGTACACCTTCGCCACCCGCGTTTTGGCCTGCTTGATCCGGAAGGGCTTGCCATCCGGCACCCGGAAGGCTTCGAGGTCGAGCTTGAGTTTCATGCGGCGATCAGCAGTATCAGGAATCACGCCTTCGGCCCAGCAAAGTTTGCGCAAGATGCGGTGGCGGCCCGGGTTTGAATCTTCCTTGTTCATGGCGAAACCGATCCTCCCTTTCCGATCCTGGCTGCTGCTCGGCTGCCTCAGCGGGGCGCTGCAGGCCCAGGTCGTGCGCGACGAGGCCTCGCCCGATCCGCAGCAGCTGCAAATCGCCGCCTGGCCGGGACCCTGGCAGCTCGCGCAAGCGACTGAGTCTCTGGCGCTGCCGGCAACCGCACCGCGCGAACTGCAGGATGGGGCACTCGCCTTCGAACTCACTCTCGAGCGCGCCCCGGGCGGGGATCGTCCCATCGAGCTGCTAGCGCTGCAGGGCGCAGACGGGCAGCCCGCCCTGACTCTGGTCCTCAAGCCCGAGGGTGCCCTGCAGGTCCGGCTGCCCGACCAGCCCGAGTGGCTGACCAGCGCGCCGCTGCCACTGGGTCGGTCGACAACCGTCGTGCTCAACCTGCGCCGCGACCCGCGCCAGGCGGTGTCCGGGCTGTGGATCGATGGCATCGAGCAGGCCTCGGCCAACCTCAAACCCGGCAGGCTGTCGTTGGCCGACCGACCGCTCGTCCTGCATGCGGCTCCCCACCGTCTAGCCAACCTCCGCCTGCATGCCGGTTCCCTCAGCCGACCGCAGATCTTGCAGCTGGGTCTCGGGGCGCCGCTGGCGGAGCGCACGCCCTTCGCGGGGCGACTGGAACTGCAGCCCGGCGAGGTCATCGCCGTGCTCGGCGGCAATGAAGCGGTCGCTGTGGTCGAAGAGGGCAGCCTCGAAGCCGGGCTGGTCCGTGCCTTCGTCGTTCAGCAGCCGCGCCTGCGCAGCCTGGCCTGGGAGGCTGACACGGTGTTCCGCCAGGATCGACCGCTCAACTTCGGCGACCTGCCCCTGCAACTGCGCCGCAGCGGCGCCACCGCCGTGCTGCTGATGTTCGGTCGCCAGGAATGTCTGGAACGCGGCGCGGCCGGCGTGGCGGAGTTCGAGACCGCTTATGACCGCCTGCTCGGCCAGGTCCAAACCGTCACCCCGCGACTCATCATCGCCGAGGCGGCGCCGTTTGAAGCCAAGCCGAAACCGCTGCCCGATCTGAGCGCACGCAACGCCGACCTCGCGCTGTACAACGCCGCCCTGCGTCGGCTGGCCCAGAAGCATGGCGCGCTCTTTTTGGCGCTTGGCTCCGACGGGCCGCCGGCCGTGTCCTTGACCCGCGATGGCGTCAACCTCACCGAGGCGGGCGCCGGCGAACTCGCCCAGCGCCTGCTTGCCCAGGCTGGGTTGCGCGATGCCGCGGACCTCGAACCCCTGCGCGCCGCGGTGCGCGCGAAGAACCGTCTTTGGCATCAGTACTGGCGGCCCGACAACTGGGCGTTTTTGCACGGCGACCGCACCGCCCAGCCGAGCAGCCGCGACCATTTGAACCCGCAACTGCGCTGGTTCCCGGCGGAACTCGAGCGCTATCAGAAACTCATCGCCGACAAGGAGAACGAACTATGGAAACTGGCCGAGGAAAGGAAGGTGCCATGAGGAAAGGTCCAATGCCACAACATCCAATGACCCGGCGCCACACGCGGGCAGGCGTGGGTCGCGGAGTTCGGAGTTCCCTCTGCGACTTGGGCCTTGGCGCCTGGGCCTTGGCATGGTTGCTGAGCTCTCCGCTCTTCGCCCAGGACCCCTACAAAAAGCCGATCTCGGTCGGTGAACCGCCGGCCGATCACTCACCGGCGGCGGAGCTGGCCTCGTTCAAGGTGCTCGACGGTTTTGCCGTCAACCTGTTCTCCGATGAATCGGATGGCATCGCCAACGCTCTCGTCATCCGCTGGGATGAGCGGGGTCGCCTCTGGTGCCTGCAGACCTCGGCCTACCCACAGCCGGCGCCAGACGAACCGGCCAACGACAAGGTCATCCTGCTCGAAGACACGGATGGCGACGGCCGTGCCGACAAGCGCACGGTCTGGGCCGACGGCCTGCGCATGCCGATGGGCATGGAACTCGGTGCACCGGGTGAACTCATCGTCGGCGAAGGCGAAAAACTGCTGCGCCTCACCGACACCGATGGCGATGACCGCGCCGACCGTCGCGAGACCATCTTCAGCGGCTTCGGCACTGGCGACACCCATCAAAACCTCAACAGCTTCATTTGGTCGCCCGACGGCGCCCTGGTCATGCACCAAGGCCTGCATTGCTACTCGCGGGTCGTCACCGCGCACGGGGTGGTGCAGCTCTACGGCGCCGGTTTCTGGCGCTGGTGGCCGCGCAGCGGTCGCCTGGAGGCCTATCCGACCGGCATGCCGCTCAACCCCTGGGGCACGGCCTTCACGAAGGAGGGGCAGCCGATCCAGGTGGCGGGCGCGGCCGGCATGTTCTGGGCGCGGCCGATGGAGGTCAGCGTGCCGGAGATTCCGCTCGAGCAGGCGGGTGGCAAGGGCGAGGCGGCCGGCCTACCCTACTTTTTGTTAAGCCGGTTCATGCTGCCGCACAGCGGCCAAATCATCAAGACCGCCGGTCTGCGCAAGTTCTGCGGGGTCGACATTCCGGGCAATGCCCACTGGCCGGAGGCCATGCAGGGTGAGATCGTCACCGGCGGCTTCTTCGAGAACGCCATCTACCGGCACAAGCTCATCGCCGACAAGGACAACCCCAGCGGCTTTGAGGCGGTCGAACAGACACCGCTCATCACCAGCGAGAACGTCGCCTTCCGCCCGGTGGACGTGCGCTTCGGTCCCGATGGCGCGCTGTACATCGCCGACTGGTACAACCCGATCATCGGTCACTACCAGGCCAGCTTCCGCCACCCGAACCGCGACAGGCAGCACGGCCGCATCTGGCGGGTCGTGGCGAAGGGGCGACCGCTTCTGACCAAGCCAAAGATTGCCACGACGGCGCAGGGGCAGGTGGAACAGCTCGGCAGCGCCGATCGCTGGACGGCTTACCAGGCTTGGCGACTGCTGCGTGCGCGCCCGCAGCTAGCCGAAGTGAAGGCTGCCGACACGGCCACGGCCCTGCTTCTGCAAACCGCGGCCGAGGTGCCGGAGGTCGACCTGCTGCGGAGCGAGTTGGAAGCGCCGGACGCAGCGCGCCGTGAGCGCGCGGTGCATGCCATCGGCTCGTCTGGCCTGCCGGAAAGCCTCACCCTGCTTGCCCGGGCCATCGCCGATCCCCAGCCGCGCGTGCGTTTGGAAGCGATCGTTGCCCTCGCCAAGCTGAAGTCGGCCGACGCCCTGCGCACGGCCCTGAAGGCGCTCGATGCGCCGATGGACAGCTTCCTTGATCGCGCGCTTTGGCTGACCGTGCACGCCACCGCGCCGCAGTGGAAGCAACCCGACACCCTGGACGCCTTCCTCGCCGCCCTGCCGCCGGCGCACCTGAGTTATCTCGTCGAAAAGGACGGCAGCCGCGAGCTGCTCGACGCGGCGCGCGCGATGCTGAGTCGCGAAGGCCTGGCCGCACCGACCCGCCTGGCCCTGCATGGCATCCTCATTCGCAAGGGTGGCGTCGAGGATCAGCGACGGGCGCTGGAGGCCGGCATGCAGGACATCGCGGTGCTGACCACGCTGAAAATCGCGCTTGCTGCGCAGGCGAAGGCCCAGGCACCGGAGGGCGCGCTGCCGCGGATCCAGCAACTGCTCGCCAGCGCCTCCGAAGACCGTCGCGTCGCCGCCTGCGAACTGGCCGCGGTCTGGCGGTTGCAACCGGCGGCACCCGTCATCCGCGACCTCGCGGCCGGTGTCACGATGAAGAGTTATCCGGTGCGCACGGCGGCCATCCGCGCGCTGGCCCGTCTCGGCGAAGCGCCCGAGCGTTTCACCGGCTGGCTGCAGGATCCGCAGGAAAACTGGCTCATCCGGGTCGCGGCCCTCAGCGCGCTCGCCGAGGTCCAGCCCGCCCGCGCCGGCAGTGAAGCCGCGGCCCTGCTCGACGGCCTTGCCGCCCACGATGAAGCCACGCTCACCGCCGCGCTCACGCCCCTGCTCGCCCGCCCCGCCGCGACGCAGGCGCTGGCCAAGGCGCTCGACGCCAAACCCTGCTCGAAGGAAACCGCCGGTCGCGTCCAGGCCGTCCTCACCGCCGCCGGCCAGAGCGATGCCGCCCTGCTGGCGGTGCTCGGCAAAATCCTCGGCGCCAAGAATGTCCAGCCGGCCTATGACCCCGCCTGGGTGACCGCGCTGGCCGCGGAAGTGAAGTCGGCCGGCAACGCCGAGAAGGGTCGCGCCGTCTTCCAGCAGCCGCTCTTCGCCTGCACCGCCTGCCACCAGATCGGCGGCCAGGGCGGCATCATCGGCCCCGAGCTCGACGCGGTCGGTCGCGGGGTGCCGGTGGAACTGCTCATCGAAGCCGTTGTCTGGCCGGGTCGCCAGATCAAGGAGGGCTACGTCGCCACCAGCGTGACGCTGAAGGACGGTCGCCGCCTGCAGGGCTACAAGGTCAGCGAGAGCGGCGGCGAGCTGCAGTTGAAGGACCTCGGCAGCGGCCAGGTCAGCCGACTCGCCCTCGCCGAGATCAAGGAGCATCAGGAGTCGGGCTCGCTCATGCCCGAGGGCCTGATCGTCAACATGACCCGCGAGGAACTGCGCGACCTCGTGGCTTATTTGGCTTCGCTGGGTCGGTGAAGGGACGCGCTGCGTCGCGTCCGATTTGCCTGTCCCCGACACCGTCAGCGTTCCACCAGCAAAAGCACGCCCCCCTCAGACCGGGGTTGCATCCGGCGCGGCTGCAGCCTCATTCGCCCTGTGTCTGCCGACCTGATCGCCCTGGAAAAACGCCACCTCTGGCATCCCTTCACGCCGATGGCGGACTGGTGCGCGCCGGAGCACGAACCGCTGCTGCTCAACAGCGCCCATGGCTGCGTGCTGCGCGATCAGCACGGCCGCGAGTACCTCGATGGCAACAGTTCGATCTGGACCAACCTGCACGGCCACGGCCATCCGGTCCTGCTCGAGGCCCTGCACACCCAGCTCGATCGCGTCGCCCACACCTCCTTCCTCGGCTTCAGCCACGAACCGGCGATCCGTCTCGCCGCGGAACTGACCGCCCTGTTTCCGCCCGACACCCTCAGCCGCGTGTTTTATTCCGACGACGGCAGCACGGCGATCGAATGCGCCCTGCGCATGGCCCTGCAGTTCTGGCGCCAGCAGGGCCGGCCCGAGCGCGACACGATCCTCGCCTTCGACCGCGCCTACCATGGCGACAGCCTCGGCGCGGCTAGCGTCGGCGGCATCCCGCTGTTCAAGGGCAGCGCCAACGACTTCGGCTACCGCACGCGTCGCGCGCCCAGTCTGGAGGCCTTGGAAAACCTTGGCGCGGACGAGATCGCCACGCTGGCGGCGGTCATTGTCGAACCGCTTATCCAGGGCAGTGCCGGCATGCGCCTCTGGCCAAGCGGCATGCTGCGCGGCCTGCGCGACTGGTGCGACCGCCATGACGTGCTGCTCATCCTCGACGAGGTGATGACGGGCTTTGGTCGCACCGGCCGGATGTTCGCCTGCCAGCACGAGGACGTCGTGCCCGACTTCCTCTGCCTCGCCAAGGGCCTTACCGGCGGCCTGCTGCCGATGGCGGCCACCCTCACCACCGAGAGAATTTTTGCCGGCTTCCTCGGCCGTGAGAACACCTTTTACTATGGCCACAGCTACACCGGCAGCCAGCTCGGCTGCGCGGCCGCCTTGGCCAGCCTGCGGATCTTCCGTGAGGAGTGCGTGCTCGAGCAGTTGCCGGCGAAAATCGCCCGGCTCGGCGAGCGACTCGAATCCCTGCGCGCGCTGCCGAGCGTACAGGCGATCCGCCAGTGCGGCCTGATCGCCGGCATCGACCTCGGGCCCTTCCCGCCCGACCAGCGCACCGGCGCCGCGGTCTGCCTCGCCGCACGTCGCCACGGCCTGCTCACCCGCCCCATCCTCGACACCCTCGTGCTGATGCCACCGCTCTGCATCAGCGAGGCCGAGCTCGACCGCATGGTCGAGGCCCTGCGCCTGGCGATTCTTGAGACGGTCGGCTGAAAAAACTCGCGTGCCCGGCCTGCGGCGCGTAACATAGGCGTTCAAAAGAACGCCTATGGAGCTGCTGCGCAAACTCGAGATCCTCGCCGACGCCGCCAAGTACGACGCCTCCTGCGCCAGCTCGGGTGCCGCCCGCAAGGACTCGCGTGGCGGTCGCGGGGTCGGTTCCACCGGCGGCATGGGCATCTGCCACAGCTACACCCCCGACGGCCGTTGCATCTCCCTGCTCAAGGTCCTGCTCACCAACGTCTGCCAGTACGACTGCCACTACTGCATCAACCGTCGCTCCTCGGACACGCCGCGCGCCCGCTTCACCCCGGACGAGGTCGTACGCCTGACCCTCGATTTCTACAAGCGCAACCTCATCGAGGGCCTCTTCCTCAGCAGCGGCATTGTCGGCAGCCCGGACCGCACGATGGAACAGGTCGTCGAGGTCGCCCGCCGCCTGCGCGAGGAGCACGACTTTCGCGGCTACCTGCATCTGAAAACGATCCCCGAGGCCTCGCCGGAACTCATCGAACGCGCCGGCCGCTACGCCGATCGCATCAGCCTCAACGTCGAACTGCCCAGCCAGACCTCGCTCGACCGGCTCGCGCCGGAAAAGAACCTGGCGCGCACGAAGCAGGCGATGACCGGCATCCGCCAGCGCATCGACGAAACCCGCGAGGCCGCCCGCGCGGCTCGCCAGGTCCGCGAACGCCCCCGCGCGCGGCCGCCCGTCTTCGCCACCGGCCAGAGCACCCAGCTCATCGGCGGCGCCGACGCGTCCAGCGACGCCCTGGTGCTCGGCCGCGCCGATGAACTGTATCGCGACTGCCGTCTGCGCCGGGTCTATTACAGCGGCTTCAGCCCCATCCCCTCGCCGAGCAGCCTGCTGCCGCTGCGACCGCCGCCGCTCGTGCGCGAGCACCGGCTCTACCAGGCCGACTGGCTGCTGCGGTTCTACGGCTTCGACGTCCGCGAGCTGCTGCCCGAACCGGCGGCCAACCTCGACCTGGAACTCGATCCCAAACTCGCCTGGGCGCTGCGCCATCGCGAGCTTTTCCCGGTCGATGTCAACCGCGCCCCGCGCGAGCTGCTCTGGCGCGTGCCCGGCCTCGGCACGGTGAATGTCGAGCGCGTGCTCGCCGCGCGCCGCCACACCCGGCTGCACCTCGCCGACCTGCGCCGACTGCGCCTCAACCTCACCAAGGCCGGCCCCTTCCTGATCGCCGCCGATCACTGCCCGCGCCCGGCCCTGCTCGAGGACCCGCGCCTGCGCGACCGCTTTCTGCCCGGGCCGCGCCAGCTCGAACTCGACTTCGGCCCGCCACCGGCGCGCAGCGACGCCGTCATGGCCCTCACCGGCCAGCTTTGAAGGCCATGCGCTGCGTTGCCATCGAACCCACCTACGAGGCCTGGCGCCCGCGCGCCCGCGAGCTGCTGGCTGCGGGTGTTGCGCCGGAGTCGATCGACTGGACCGATGCCACCCAGACGCCGAGCCTGTTCGCCGAGGCCGCGCCGGCGTATGAGGTCGGACCGACCGTGCCGGTGCCGGCCGCGTTTTTGTCGCTCGCCGCCTCCGTGTGTGCGCACACCGACCCGCGTCGCTTTGCCGTGCTGTACCGACTGCTCTTCCGCCTCACCCGCGGTGGCGAAAAACATCTGCTCGATCATCCTGCCGATCCCGACACCCGCCAGTGCCAGGCCTGGGCGAAGGCGGTCGGGCGCGACGTCCACAAGATGCATGCCTTCGTCCGCTTCCGCCTGCTCGGCACCGACCCGTCAACCGGGCGCGAGCAGTTCATCGCTTGGTACGAACCGGAATATCGCATCGTCCGCCTGGCCGCGCCGTTTTTTCAGCGTCGCTTCGCCAACATGGACTGGTGCATCGGCACGCCGGTGGAATCGGCGCGCTGGGACGGAGCCCGCCTGGAGTTTCTGCCCGGCCTGCGCCGCGAGGACGTGCCGGCCGAGGACGCCCACGACGAACTCTGGCGCGCCTACTACCGCAGCATCTTCAATCCCGCCCGCCTCAAGGTCCGCGCCATGCAGTCGGAAATGCCGCGCAAGTTCTGGGCGAACCTGCCCGAAGCCCGCCTCATCCCCGACCTCATCGCCACCAGCGAAACCCGCACCCGCCGCATGATCACCACCGCACCCCGGGCGCCGAAGCCTCGGGGGAAAGGGTAGGGCAACGACCTGCCGCATCTGTAGTGCGGGGCAACGACCCGCAAGGAAGGGGCTGAAAAACGTGAAGGTGGATGCCCATCGCCACGCGCGATTTCCATCGAAACCGATGGTAGGGATCGCCGTCAAGGCAGGTAGCACGCGCAGCGTGCCTTCAGCAGGGCGACCAGTGCAGGCTCCATGAAGTCGTAGTCATCCGGGATGTCGAGAACGGCGACACGTTTGCCACGAAGAGCGGATTTGAACTTTCGGTTGAGGCGATTGCGGTGGGTCTTTTCCATCACCAGAATCAAATCGGCCCATTCCACCTGCTCCTCGGACAGCGGGACTTCGGCATCGGGGTTCAGTCCGGCCGAATCGACTTCAATTGCCGGATGATCCGCAAAGATCGCTTCCGCCGTCGGACTTCGCAGCTTGTTCTGCGAACAAAGGAAGAGGATGCGCTTGGTCATCTTGATTTTCCTGCGGCTCTTGGGCCCACACGGTCTTGTAACAGCTCAGTTTCAGCGTCTCAGATCAGGACTACCATCACCCGTCAATTTGCGGGTCTGCAAATCCACGCAAACCCCGGGGGGCACCCTGATACTGATTCGTTCAAGATGATAGTGGTGATGCATGAATTGCATCTCGTTTTTGGATGAAACCACAAGTCGGTTGCCGAACTTTCGGCCTGTCAGATCAAGCCCCCAATCGGCAGCGGGAGTTTCTTTCCAATCGGGGTCCAATGAGTGGTATCCAATGACCCCACCCGCAGGCGTAGCGGCAATCACAATGTCAGTCGCGTTCTGATCGAGCACGATCTTTGCCTGTGGAGCTTCTTCCGTGCGTAGCACGACAGACATGATGTCGTGTGCCGGGAACCGCCAAAGTTGGTGAGTATCCGAAGGTCGTTCATGCCTGGGCGCGACATCTTGCGGACTGGCACATCCGACGAGACCCATCAAAATCACCCACTGCATGAATTGCCCGAGCTTCATTTTGGGTGTTCGTCGCTTGACCTGGGTCATCAGACACAGGCTCCCTCGTTCAAGGAATCTCGTCAAGATCCCTTCACCCAGAGTCATTCCTTGTGGGGCATGGGACCTCTCGCTCGGGTCGAGTCAGCACCTGAAGCATCAACCAAGAAGCGCATGGGTCAGCGGGCGACCAGAACAGGATGATCGGCTTCAAGAGCCGCGTATTCCAGACAGGCGCGGATGTCCTCGGGTTCCAGGTAGGGGTAATCGGCGAGGATCTCGGCCTCGTCCAGACCGGCGGCCAGCAGTTCGAGCACATCCTTGACGCGGATGCGCATGCCCCGAATGCAGGGGCGTCCGCCGCACTGGTTGGGATGGAAGGTGATCCTTTCCATAATAGGTTATTATAGCCTCCAAAGACTCCGAGTAAAGAGAGACGAAAGGCTGGCTCCAAACCCTTCAACCTAGGGCATTGGACCTCCCGCTCGGCGCAAGCCAAGCGCCGAAGGGGGGGGGGGTTTTCCCCCCCGCCCCTCGGAAAAGCCCCCCACAGCCAGCGGCCG
>JAEYYS010000378.1 GCA_023428335.1 Verrucomicrobiota bacterium
TCCGGGGGCAGGGGATAACCGGCATGCAGGTTGAAGCCCGAACCGTCATCGGTGGGCGGTGGCAGCAGGCGGGCATCCGGTCCGCCACCGGCAAGCGCGGCGAAGTTGATGCCGAGCGTCTCCACGCCAAAACCTTCCCAGCGATGCGGGATCGGCTGGCCGTCGGGCAGGTAACCATGGCGGTAAAACCCGCGATCGAACAGCACGTCCCAGCGGATCTCGCGCAGGAAGGCGAGCGCGTCCGGCAGTCGCGGATCGCCCGTGAGCTGCAGGGCGAGGGCGAGATCGACCGCGGCATAGGCGGTGTCGCCACTGGCCCACTCGCTGCCGGGGTGGCGTTCGCGGCCCTGGCCGCGGGTGAAGTGTGGCCAGAGGCGGTTGGCGGGCTGTGGCCCGCGCGGCACGGTGTCGAGCAGGGCCGCGGCGATGCGGGAAACCGCCGCACGACCCGCCTCGGCTTCGATCAGACCCTCGTGCATGCCGAGGGCGATCAGCTTGGCGAGCTTGGCGGTGGCGGTGACGTTTTCATAGACGCCGAGCGGGAAACTGCCGCGGTCCTGAACGAGACCGCTGGCCTCGTCCCAGTTGGCGAGCAGGGCGCCGAGACCGAGCAGCATGCCGCGCCGCGCCGGCGTCTGCTCGGGCAGCGCCACCTGCGCCTCGATGCGGCCGAGATCCAGCGTGTCGCCCGCGACTGCGCGATCGAGCAGGAGCACCAGCAGGCCGAAGGGATCGGTGACATCGTCGGCGGGAAACTCAAAGCGGCGCGGGAAGGGGCCCTTGAGCAGTTGCGCGCGCGGCACGGTGAAGGCCTGCAGGTTCTCCTGCTCACCGGCGGCCGTGTAGCCTTTGAGTTCCAGGCGCAGTTCGAGGTCGCTGCGACCGGCCGGCGAACTGGCCCCGCGCACCTCCACCCGCAGGGCGAGCAGGCGCGGCTGGAATTCGGCACGGATCAGCGGATGCCAGAGCGCCTGCGGACGCACGCTGGCGCGATCTTCGATGGCGCGACCGACGGCGTTGACCAGGCCGCCCGAGGTCCACAGGCCGTGGTTGGCGCTGAACTCGAAGCGCCAGGCTTCGGGACCGGCGTTCTGCACCTGCAACTCGGCGGGTTCGCCGAAACGCCCGCGACCGCCACCGGTGGCATTGCCATAAAACTCGACCGCGCTGGCGGGATCGTGGATGCGACACCAATACAACCGCTCGCCCCCTTGCAGGGAGCTGAGCAGGCCGGCAAGCAGGAGGAGGGCGCGCATGAAACCGTCAAAAAACGCTCGGGCGACCTTGCACGCACGCCTTTTTTTCGTGAAACATGGAAATAACACGATGAAACCCCTGCAGCCCTTCTTCGCCCCGCGCCGGGTGGCCATCATCGGTGCCACCGACAAACCCGGCAGTGTCGGCCGCGCGGTGGTGGAGAATCTGGCGGCCTTCTCCGGCGAGCTGCTGCTGGTCAACCGCAAGCACCCCGAAGTGCTGGGTCGCCCCACCCTGGCGCGCATTGCCGAACTGCCCGCGGGCACCGACCTGGCCATCGTCGTCACACCGGCACCGACCGTGCCGGAGATCCTGCGCGAATGCGCGGCGGCCGGCATCGGCGCGGTCGTGGTCATCTCCGCCGGCTTTAAGGAAACCGGTGCCGAGGGCGTCGCGCTCGAAGGCGAGCTGCTTGCCATCGCCCGCGCCGCCGGCATGCGCCTGATCGGCCCGAACTGCCTCGGCCTCATGGTGCCGGCCAGCGGCCTCAACGCCACGTTCGCCACCGCCACCGCGCACAGCGGCAACATCGCCTTCCTCAGCCAGAGCGGCGCCCTCTGCACGGCCATCCTCGACTGGTCCTTCAAGGCCGGCCTCGGCTTCAGCGCCTTCGTCTCGGTCGGCTCCATGCTCGATGTCGGCTGGGGCGACCTGCTCGACCACTTCGCCGATGATCCCGCGACCTCGGTCATCGCGCTGTACATGGAGTCGGCCGGCGATGCCCGCGCCTTTCTCGCCGCCGCCCGTCGCGCCTCGGCCCGCAAGCCGGTCATCGTGCTCAAGGCCGGCCGCACCGAGGCCGCCGCGCGCGCCGCCGCCTCGCACACCGGCGCCCTCACCGGCAGCGACGCGGTCTTTGATGCCGCCCTGCGCCGCGCCGGCGTGCTGCGGGTCGACAGCATTGCCGAGCTTTTTCAAACCGCCGACCTGCTCGCCACCCAGCCGCCGCCGCGCGGCCGGCGACTCGCCATCCTCACCAATGCCGGTGGCCCGGGGGCGCTCGCGGTCGACATGCTGGTCCGCCACGGCGGCGCACCGGCCGAGCTGGCGCCGTCCACGCTGGCCGCCCTCAACGCCTTCCTGCCGGCGCCCTGGAGCCATGGCAATCCGGCCGACATCCTTGGCGATGCCAGTCCCGAGCGCTATGCCCGCGCCCTGGAAATCCTCGCCGCCGATCCCGGCAGCGACGGCCTGCTGGTCATCCTGACGCCGCAGGCCATGACCGACAGCCTGGCGGTGGCCGGGGCGGTCGAACAGGCGGCGACCCGCCTCGACAAACCGCTGCTGGCCAGCTGGATGGGCGGCGCCGGGGTCGAGCCGGGGCGATTGCGCCTGGCGGCGGCGGGCATTGCCGGCTACGAATATCCCGACACCGCCGCCCGCATCTTTGCCCGGGTCGCCGTCCACCTTGAAC
>JAEYYS010000406.1 GCA_023428335.1 Verrucomicrobiota bacterium
GGTCTAGGTGATGTGGACGAGGCCGACGATGGTTTGCATGACAGCAGGGGAGTTGCCATCGGTGCTGTGATTCTTGATCTGAACCTCGCCGGGCGCGTCACCGCTGCGGCAGCAACTGCACGGCGTCGGCGCCGACGATGCCGTCCGTGCCCCCGTTGCGGATCGTGATGACGGCGGGTTGGGAGGTCTGGAAGCGGAAGCGGCCCAGGCTGAGGAAGGGATCCTCCTCGGGCAGCTTGCGCTTTTGATTGACGATGGCGGTGTCGGTGCCGTCGGCATGTTCGATCTCCACCGGCACGTTGCTGGCGCGGTTGGGAGCGGCGGCGTAGGAGACTCGCACCTCGTAGCGACCGTCCGCAGGCACGGTCAGTCGATAGGTGATGCTGAGTCGCCCCTTCTCGCCGTTGGCGTCGTGCACACTGGCGCCATCGACCGGTGTGCCATAGCTGCTGGCGGTCCAGTGCCCGATTTTTTCCGCCTGGCTGTCGTCGAGCACAAGGCCGGGCAGCTTGGCCGAGCGCGGGATCTTCGCCAGTTCGGGCAGGTCGAGCACGGCCTGCTGTGCGCGCAGTTGCTTCTGCAGGGCGGGCACGTCGATGGCCTGCACCGCGGTCTGCGCGCGCAGCGCCTGCACGGAGGCCAGCCCGCAGGCCTGGCCGAGGGCCATGTACACGGGCTCCATGCGGATCGAGCAGTAGGCGATGTGGCTGGCCGACAAGCAGACTGGCACCAGCAGGTTTTCACATTCGGCACGTTTGGGTGTCAGGCTGCGGTAGGCGATTTGATAGGGCAGCACGGGAGTATCCTGAAAACTGCCCTCGTCGCGCACCGTGCCGTCTTCGGCGAGGATGCGCTGAACGATGTGGCAGTCGATCAGGAAGGAGCCCATGGCGACGCTGTCGTCCTTGAAGAGGTCGGTCTGCAGATCGCGCTGGGTCATGACATGCTCCCCGATCAGGCGTCGGCCCTCGCGGATGTACAGGGCGTAGGGCCAGTGATCGTTGTCGGCAAACTCGTCCCGGCACAGCCCCCAGCTGAGGGTTTGTTCGCGCAGGGCGGCCGGCACGCGCTCGTCATGGCTGAGGAACCAGAGCAGGCCCTGAATGAAGTCGATGTGGTCCTGCCAGATGCGCGCACGGGTGGCGGCATCGCCATCGGGATAGGCGTAGTTGGCCCCCGGGTAATCGGTGGAGAAAAGCCCCTGGGCGTTGAGATCGAATTTGCCGTGCGAGGTGGCGCCGACATGGAAAAGACGACCAAAGCGGATGCCGGGGAAGGCGCGGATCAGGCGCAGCAGCAGTTCGTAGCGCGACGGGTCATAGGTTGCCGGTTTGGGAAAGGGCACGAGCAGATCGGCACGCTGGGTGACGCAGAGGCGGAAGTTGTAGGCCTGGAGGCGGTGATCCGCGTCGCCCGGCTGCAGCTTGGGGGCCGGGAAGACACCGAAGATGGGTTGGCCCTTGTCATCGAGCCCGGACAGGCTCACCGGCGTGCCATGGATGTAGGAGGGACCGGTGCCGCCGATGCTCGGGCAGTCGCTTTCCATCACCTCGACTGTGCGCGGCCGGATCGGCATGGGATGATAGCCGGCCAGACTCTCGCCGTACTGCGCGCGGCTTTCGCGTCCGACCGTGTAACCCACCTTCGCCTCCGCCATGAGATCGCCCTCGTAACTGGCGTCGATGAACATCGATCCGCGGTGCACCGTGCCGTCGGCTGTGGTCAGACTGACGAGGCGCGCACCCTCCTTGACCACGCCCTGCAGCGACTGAGCGGTGAAAACCTTGACGCCGGCCTCGGCCAGCATGGCTTGGAAGGTGGCCAGATTGACCGATGGCTCCGCATACCACATCGGCGTGTCCGGTTTGGCGGCTGCGGCGCGGGCGAAGAACTCGCGCGGGAAGCCGCCGATCGTCTGTTCCTTGCCGACATCGGTGCGGCTCAGGCCACCTGTCACCATGCCGCCGATCCAACGGGTCGGTTCAACGAGGACCACTGAGGCTCCGGCGCGGGCCGCCGTGACGGCCGCGGCGATGCCGGCAGGCGTGCCACCGTAGATGATGAGGTCCTGGGCACGGGCCGGGCTGATCAGCAGGGCAAAGAGTGACAAGCCTATGGAGAGGGCGGGCTTCATGCGCTTCAGGGAACCTTCAACCCACGGCCAGGTCAACGAACAGAATCGTGCAGGCTTCGGGGCTTGTCAGTTCAAGGCGGTTGATGCCTTCGCTCAGCAGTGTGGTGGGGACCTGCCAGGCGCGCAGCTCCGCCGGTTGGCCGAGCAGGGCAGGATAAGGCACCGGGTACGGTTCGGTGACATCGTTGGTGGCAGCCAGGGGTTGGCCTTTGCAGACGGCATGCCAGGGGGCGTCGGCAAGAGGGCGGTCGGTCTGCACGCGCAGGCGGGCCGTGCCCTGCCAGCCGCCGGCGGGCGGGACGAGTTCGAAGTGAAAGGGGGCGGGGCGGCCGGGGTCGACGGTTCTCGGCACCTGCAGGGGCTTCATGCCCGGGGCACGCCAGCCGGCGGCGATGAACCAGTGCTGCGGGGATCGCGCCAGCCGGGCCGGATCGCGCAGGGTGTCGAGCGCGTCGAACGGCGGTTCGCCGAAAACACCGCGGCCCTCGCCCTGGCCGTGCTGACGATAGTAGGCGAAGTTGAACAGGCTGATGCCGTCGGCACCTCGTGCTAAAGCCAGGTGAGCGCTGGTGTGCAGGTGCTCACGCGTGGCGCGCCGGAACGGGAAAACGTCATAGCCCGCCTGCACCTTGTCGCCCTTCCAGAGGGTGTGACAGAGCTCGAAGAACAGCGACGCTCCGTTTGTGCGCCGCCGGATTGCAGCGAGGTCATGCTGCTGGGTGGTGAAGTAGTGAGCCGAGGCGTTCACCAGATCGAGCCCGGCGGCAACCAGGGCCGGCAGGTCGAGACCCAGCGCGTCGAGCGCGGGCAGATGGCAGGGCACGCGTGCCGCGAGACGTCGGTGAGGGCCGAGAATCTGGCGCACCTCCCGCACGAAGCCGGTCATGATGGCGTGGCGTTGTTCCAGCGGCGTGCTTTCACGGAAGTAGCTGTAGAAGCGCAGGAAATCGAGCTCCAGGCCGTCGATGGCGTAGTTCCCGCAGAGTTCGCGGATCAGGGCGAGTTTTTGCGCGCGCACCTCGGGTGCCGCCCAGTTCAAAACCAGGTCCGCACCGCGCCGCGAGCCTGGCTTGATGCGATGCTCGGGATGCTCCACATACCAGCGTGTCACACTCATGCCGATGCTGCTGCCCGGCTTGTCGCCCGGCTGCGGGTCGGCGAATTCCTTGTGGTGGGCGTCGTTCAGGCGCAGGGAGAGCCAGGGCGACTGCCCGTGCAGGCGGCAGCGGTCGATGAAGCGTTGCACGAGGTCGCCACCGTCGAGCACCCAGCGGCTGAAGGAATCGGGTTTCTGCCCGTAGCGCTGCCGGATCCAGGCGAAGTGCGCATGCAGATCCACGACCTTGCTCGGCCACAATGGGATGACACCCAGGCCTGGCTGCAGGAAGTGGGCGTCGATGCGGCCTGCGACCTCATCGATCGAGGCGTCGAGCATTTCCGGCCGGAAGGGTTCGCGTGCGGCGTGGCAGGGACTGACGCAGGAGGTGAGGTTCGTCAGGTCATTGCTGTAGATGACGCGCGGCAGGGGTGGGCGCGCTGTTCCGGCGGCGGCCAGTGGCACGGCGGCGAGCGATTGCAGCAGGTGGCGGCGCTTCATGAGGCAATCATGCAACGCAGGACAGGGCCTGACGTTGCAGAAACTGCCTTTCCGCCTCGCACGGGGCCAGTTCGGCGGCGCGCTGGTAGGCGGCGCGGGCCTCGGCCGGCTGGCCGAGCTTCTCAAAGAAGCTGGCGCGGATGGCATGGTAAAGATGCAGCGTTTCCAGCGACTGGCGGCTGGGGAGGCTTTCGAGAGTTTGCAAGGCCTCGCGGGGGCCATGAACCCGGGCGAGCGCCACGCTGCGATTCATGGCGACGATGGGCGTGGGCTTGAGCAGCAGGAGTTGGTCGTAGAGACCGAGGATGCGGGGCCAGTCGGTGTCCGCTTCGTCGCGCGCCAGGCAATGACAGGCGGCGATGCCGGCTTCCACATGGTAGGGGGTGATGCTTTCGCCCGTGGAGGCCGCGCCGAGCGCGAGAATGCCTTCCTCAATGAGGCGGGCATCCCACCGGCTGCGATCCTGATGGTGCAGGAGCGCGATTTGGCCTTCGGCATTGATGCGGGCAGGCAGGCGGGCCGCGTTGAGGCACAAGAGCGCCAGCAGGGCCTGGGTGGCGGGCTGCGCGGTGGCCGGATGCTCGCTGAGCAATCGCGTGAGGCGGAGGGCTTCATGACAAAGCTCCGCACGAATGAGGCGGTCGCCGGAGGAGGCTTTGTAGCCTTCATTGAAGAGCAAATAGAGCGCCGAGCGCACGCCATCGAGTCGCTGCGGCAGTTCGCGGGTCTTCGGCACGACAAAGGGCAGTCGCAGATCGCGAATGAGTTGCCGTGCGCGCACAAGACGTTTCGCAATGGCGGCTTCGCTGGTCAAAAAGGCCGCGCCAATTTCCGCCGGGCTCAATCCGCACACGGTGCGCAGGGCGAGGGCGAGCTGCGCCTCCATGGAGAGCTGCGGATGAAAGCAGACGAAGAGCATGCGCAGCGTGTCGTCACGAACCTCGTGAGCGTCGGAGGACTCGTTGTGCGTGAGCCAGCGCTCCAGCTCGACAGCGACCTGTGCCTCCTTGCGCTGCCAGGTCTGCTCGCGCCGCAAGGCATCCAGCGCAAGGTTCTTTGCCGCCTGTGTGAGCCAGGCGGCGGGGTTCTCCGGGATGCCGCGATACGGCCACGTCTGCAGCGCCCGCACGAGCGCCTCCTGAACGACATCCTCAGCGAGCTGCAGCCGGTGCGTGCCCAGATGCGCCGCAAGCGTGGCGACGAGTCGCGCTCCCTCGCGGCGGAAGAGATCATCCGCCACGAGGCTTGGGCTGCGCTCGCCGTGAGGGTTCATGATGGTGCGGGCGCGTCTTGGATCCAGACAGGATGCGCAGGCAACACCTGAGCGGGAGCCGCGCTGAGGGCGGCGACCTCGGCGAGGTACGCCCGATACCAATCGCCGGAGAGGAAGTCCCTCATCGTCTTCACTTCATCGAATGCAGGCCGATGCTGTTCCCCTCGGTGTCGCAGATGATGGCGATGAAGCCGTATTCACCGATGGCGAACTTGTCTTTGAGGACGCTGCCGCCGTTGGTTGTGACGCGCGCCGTTTCCACGGCACAGTCTTCGCAGGAGAAATAGATCAGGGTCCCGCCGCCGCCGGCGGCGCAGCCAGCCATCTTGCAGAGCGTGCCTGGGCAGCCATAGCCGTCCGGGCCTCCGGGAAACTGCCACATCTCCAGCCCGGCATCATCAGCGGTTGGGTTGCCGAGCGGCTGGAGCGTGGTGGCGAAAACCGCTTCATAAAAGGCTTTTGCCCGCGGCATGTCATTGACGTAGATTTCGAACCAGCCAACAGGGTTGCGAGGGGGAGTCATAAGGAGGCTTGGGGAGGGTCTGGGGGTTATTCGCTGACGAGGGTCTTGAAGCCGCCGAAGGCCATGCGCTTGCTGTCGAAGAGGGAGTCGCTGACGGGACAGAGTGCCTTTAGACGCTCATCGGCCATGATCTTGGCATTGGCGGCATCACGTGCGGAGCGATCGGCAAAGATGGCAAAGGCAAAAACGACGGTTTCATCCTCCTTGGCGTCGGCTGCGGATGCAAAAGAGCGGCAGAATTCCGTGCTGAGATCATCCGCCGCCGCTTCCACATAGTTCAGCGCCCCGTGTTCGAGCCAGATCGCGGCGGCTTGTTGGGCGAGTTGGCGATAGTCTTCGAGCTTGGCCGTGGGTACGGGAAGCAGGAAGCCGTCGAGGTAGGTTCCGGGCAGTTTCATGAGGTGTGGGTGGGTTGGTCAAAGCGGCGCCGCCTTCACCTCCGCCATGGGGCGGCAGAGGTCCGCGATTGGGCGCACTTCGATCTGCGCTCCATGGGCGAGGATCGGGCAGGCTTGTGCGAGTTTCACGGCCTCTTCCGTGGAGGCCACGGCGAGCAGGAAGTAGCCAGCGATGGCTTCCTTCGACTCGGCAAAGACGCCGTCGGTGACGAGACTCTGCGGGCCGGTGACGAGTTGGCCCGCCTCCACCAGTGGCTGCGCAGCGCGCAGCAGTCCGCTGTTTTGAAGGTTCTCCACCCAGCCATAGAAGTCGGTCATGATGCGCTGAAGTTCGGCGGGGGAGAGGCCGCTGTTCCAATGCGTGCCACGGATGAGCAGCAGGTGCTCGCCGGTGCTTTGCTGTGGGTTCGGATTCATTCGGTGGGCGTTTCGTTCGTGTGTCGATAGGCGGAACCACGCTCCGACTCCAGCGGCCGGATTTCATAGCGGATGCCATGCAGCAGGACGGGACTTTCCGCCGCCAGGGCCGCTGCCGCTTCGAGGCTTTCCGCAACGATGATCCAGTAGCCGCCGATGACCTCCTTGCCTTCAGCGAACGGACCATCGGTGCGGATGCCTTCGCGGGTCACAAGAGCCGCCTCCAGGGTGAGGCGGGAGCCAGGCTTGAAGCAGCCCTTTTCGAGATTCGCCTCATACCAGGCGTAAAACTGGTCGATGGCGGCCTCGATGTCGGCTGGAGAAGACGTTTTGTCCCACTGGCCGCGTGAAAGAAGCAGGAATGATTTCATGGGCTGAAGGGTTTGCACTTCCGTTGTCGATGACCCGGGTGACGGTGGTCTTGTTGGCCTCGGTCTTGAAGGTGTCGTCCACGATCATGAGCCTGGGGCGGTGCGGCGACTACTGGCGCGTGAAAATGACGGGAGGACCACAGGGGGTGCTTTTGCCATTCTCCCAGGCCACGCCTTCGAGCTTGAAGTGGTTCGCGTCAAGGAAGGTGTAGGTGGCTCCGTGCATGTGCTTGTCCTTCCGGGCATTCAGGCCGGGCGTCGGCGCCAGGTCGAAGGTCAGCGAGTCTGCGGTGCGCCGGGTCACCCTCATGCGGGGCTGGTTGCGCAGCATGCAGTAGTGGGTCATCGTCAGCTTGCCATCCACATCATGGTAGGTGCTGAGCATCTCCATCGGTGTGTTTTTGGCGAAGCGCTCCTCGATGACGGAATCCCCCGCAATGAGGCGGAATTCGGTGTTCATTTTTCCCATCTCTGGGGATTCTCCGGCCCATTGGCCCACAAGCGTCTTCATGCGCTCAAAGTCGGCGGAGCCCTGGTAGGGCGGCATGTCCAGGCAGGCCGAGGGGTGAGTTTTTCCTGTCTGACAGGCGGTGAGAGCCATGAGGGCAAGGGCGGACAGCAGACGCGAGAGCGGAGTCATGAGGGAAGGGGTGGATGTTTCAGAGGCAGGCAGGCGGCCCGGAAACCGCCCGTCACCCCTTCGACGAATGACCCGACCCGAAGAGGACAAATTCGTGGAATCCTTTTCCGTCACCACGATGGCCTGCGGTTGCCGGCAGGCTCTCCGCTCTGGGCGTCGGTCAGGCGAGAGCCCGGCGCAGTGTGTCGAATTGCTCCCGCTGCTTGGCCAGCACGATTTGCCGGGCCCGCTCCGCCTTGGCCTTGGCGGCGGCGGGATCCTGGGCGAAGGCGAGCACGGTCTCGGGCAGGCGGGCGAGCCGAGCTTCGTCGTCCAGGGTGAAGAGCCAGTCATCCAGGCCGATGTCGCGCCACATGAAGCCCTTGTTGGTCTGTTCGTCCCAGCGGCCGACCACGGCGGGAATGCCGTTGGCGATGCACATGATGGGGCTGTGCATTTCATTGCCGAAGAGGCCGAGGCTGCGCACGTAGATGCTCAGGGCCTCATCGGTGAGCCAGTAGGAATCGCGCCAGACAACGTGCTTTTTCACATCGGCCGGCAGCGGATCGTAGAGCACTTCCTTGCCGAGCTGGATCTGGGTCTGATCCTCGTGCGTGACGAGCACCTTGACGCCCGCCTCGCGAACCAGGCGGATGATGGCCTCGCGGTGCGGGGCATGGTCGTGCTCCTTCATCGTCTCGCTGCGGGCGAACTTGGTCTCGTCCTTTGCGCGGTTCTTGTGCAGGGTCCAGAAGGGCGTCCAGCGGTAGCGCGGGATGCAGCAGAGGAATTTACCCTCCTCCAGGCCGTTGGCCTTGAGGTAGGCGGTGGCGCGTGCCTCGTCGCGCAGTTTGACGATGCCGAAGGCGGTGTCGGGGCCCCAGCCCATGGCGGGGGGCTTCGGCACCCCCAGAATGCCGGTCGCCGCCTGCGCCGAAACACCGTCGCGGAAGTACACAAACTTGGCCTGGCCCAGCGTGTCGAGCAGTTCCGGGTCCGCCCCGGTGAGGGAGATGCCCATGACCCCAAAGGGCTTGCCGGTCTCCTGGTGCCAGCGGCGGACATCCTTCCAGGCGCTGAAACCGGAGCTGGAGCCGTGCAGGAGAAAGTCGCATTCTTCAAAGGCCTTGGCGATGCTTTCCTTGTCCTTGAAGAAGGGAACCTCCGGAAAATGCTTTTTGAACAGGGCATCCGCGCCGTTCTCCATGTTGCTGGTCCAGAAGCGCACCTCGGCGTCGATGCCGTGTTTCTGCAGCAGTTCCATCATGCCCATGTAGTGGGCGATGTCGCCAATGTTCTGGCTCTGCCAGCCGTTGCGCAGGAGGATGCGCGGTTTTCTGCCGCTGGCCGCCTGGGCGGCGAGTGGCGCGAGGCTGGCGAGGAGGGAGGTCTGAAGAAAATGGCGGCGGTTCATGAGGGTGCTGAAAAGGTGTGGGATACAAGGCGCACAGCGCACGGGATTGGACGGCAATCGCTTCGGCGGGAGGAGGCGTCTGATAAGGGCGACAGAATTCGGGAAAAAGCTTGGACGCGCTGCACGCTCGGGCGCGGGTTCAGGGCTTCGGCCGGGCGCTCCACAGCGACACGGCTCGGAACTGCGCGCCCTCGCCGCGGGCGACAAAGCCGATGCGGCCCTTGCGGTCGCGGAAGCGTTCGTGCCTGGCTTCGAGAACGTGACCGTCGATGCGGGCGAATAACCGGTCGCCGCAGACTTCGACCGTGATTTTGTGCCAGGTGTTGGGATCCAGCTTCACCGGGATCTTGGTGAGTTCCTCACGCCGGGTCTCCTTGGCGATGCCGCTCATCTTTTGAATCCAGATCGCGGTCGGTGTGATGACGACGCGGCCCTGGTGATGGTTGGGCTGGTGGGTGTCGCGGCAGACAAAGCCGATCTGCGGCGAGGTGCCGAGCTTGAACTCAGCGTTCAGCAGGTAGTCGCCCAGATCGACGACGTGCTCGCACACCGCTTCGTGGCCGTTCGGGCGTTTTTCGCTGGGGCCCTCCTGAACCGCGTAGGCGGCGCTGTCGCGAATGCTCCAGGTGCCGATGCCGCCGCGCCAGCCCGGGGCGGTGGGTGGCGCCTTGCCGAGAAAAGCCTCCGGGCGGTTGAAGGCTTCGGCGGCCACGAGTTTGTCGGGCAGGCAGATCTGGCCGGCAGGCGCTGCCGGGTCAGTGGCGAGGGCAAAAACGGGAACGAGCAGGAGGCAAGAGACGAGGTTTTTCATGCGGGTCTGGGGACAGAGAACGAAGTGAATGGGGGGATGCTTCAAGCCGTGTCGGCTTTCCATGGCGAGCGGCGTTTAGAGAACACCAAGGGAACGGGCCTTCCACCAGGCAGCGAGGTGGTAGAGGATGCCGCAGCTGGCGTTGTGCGCATAGTCGAAGCGGCCCAACTGGGTGACCAGCATCCGCGTTTCCTCCGTGCTGAGCGTCGCGGGTTCGGTCATGAGC
>JAEYYS010000469.1 GCA_023428335.1 Verrucomicrobiota bacterium
CGCCACGGCTCGGCAGAAAACCGAGCAGATGCTGCTCGGCTGTCAGTCCGCCGACGGCGCCTGGCTGCCGCGCAACGGCAATGAGAAAAGTGCCGGCCCGGTGTATGCGACGTCGCTCGCCCTGCTCAGCCTGAGCGTGTACCATCATTTCCTGCCGATTTATCAGAAGTGAGGGAGGGAAAAGGGAAAAGGAACAAGGAACAAGGAACAAGGAACAGCGAACAGCGAACAGCGATTTGCATTTCGTTCTGGTCGGCGGCGGTGAAATCGGGCAGGATGTCGCTCCATGAGGCGATGGATGTTGTGCCAGTGGGTGTTGCTTTGGCTGTTCGGCTGCGGGGCCGTGCAGGCGTTGACCTTTCGCACGGTCGTGCTGGATGCCGGGCACGGCGGCAAGGACGGCGGCGCGGCCTGGTATGGGAAGGTGGAGAAGCGCCTCTGCCTGGATGTGGCCCTGCGGGTCGAATCGATTCTCAAACGCCGCGGCCTGCAGGTGGTGATGACGCGTCGCACCGATCGCTACGTCGAACTCGCCGACCGCGCGCGCCTGGCCAACCGCTACCGCAGCGCGATCTTTGTGAGTGTGCATTTCAATGCCAACCGCAACACCCGCATCCGTGGCATGGAGGTGTTTTACCTGATCTCACGCGGCAAGACGCTGGGCTCCCGCATCCTCAGTTCGCTGCGCTCGCGCCTGAAGACGACCAGCGGGCGAGGCCTGGTGCGCGGCAATCTGAAGGTGCTGCGCGAGACCGCCATGCCGGCGGTGGTCGTTGAGGCGGGTTACATGAGCAACCGCACCGAGGCGGCGCGCATCGCCACAGCTTCTCATCGTCAAGCCATCGCCGAGGCCATTGCCGCCGGCATTCTCAACGCCCGCGGATGAGTGCGCTGACCTTGGTGGTGCAGGTGACGCCGAACGCGCGGCGCAGCGAATTCGCCGGCTGGAGCTGCGACGAGCAAAACCGGCCGCTGCTGCTGGTGCGCCTGCAGGCACCGCCGCAGGACGGTCGCGCCAATGAGGAACTGGTGCGCTTTTTGGCCGAGGCGCTCGGCTGTCGCAAGGCCGAGGTCCGCCTCGTGCGCGGCGCCAGCGCCCGCCGCAAGCAGTTGGAACTGCCGGCCGCCTGCGCCGAGCGACTGCCGGCGCGGTGAATGGACGGAATGGACGGAATGGACGGAATGGACGGAATGGGCCAGCCTTCCGGATCCCCGTCCATGGCGTCCATCAAGTCCATTCTGTCCATCTGCCACCTCTCTCACTCCGGCAGCACGACCCCCAAATCCCGCCCCCAGATCACTGGAATGGAAGTGTACAAAAACTCCAGGTCATCGAAGTGCCACCATTCGCCGGGCAGGGGTTTGAAGCCGGCTTCCTGCATGGCCGCATGGAGCAGGCGCAGGTTGCGGCGCACGGCGGGGTCGGGATGGCGGGTGTCGCTGGCGGCGGCGGCGAGGTTTTCGTCGAAGTAGGTCGGCATGGCCTGCTCGCGGCCCGCGGCATCGATCAGGGTGGCGTCGACCGAGATGCCGGCGCAGTGGCGTGACCAGCCGCCGCTTGGATCAATGAACAGGCCGGTGCGTTTGCCATGATCGTGCAGGCGCTGGTGGGCTTCCGGTGGTCGCCAGCCATCCCACACGCGCAGCCCGTAACCCTGCGCACGCAGCCGGGCCTCGGCCACGGCCAGGCGCTCGGCGGTGGAGCGTCGCAGCAGGCAGGGCATGCCGGCGGGGTAGAGCGGGCGACCCGTGACGTTCTCCGCGGTCGTGTAGCGCAGGTCGATGGAGACGTCGGGCAGCAATTCGCGCACCTCGACCAAGCCCTTGCGCCAGGCGCGGCGACGGACATCGGCCGGCACCGCCAGGCTGCCACCCGGCGGTGTGCCGCAGCCGGCCAGCAGGGCGAGGGGCAGGGAAGCAAGGCAGGTGCGGCGGTTCACCCGCCCTTCCTGCCAGCGGGCGGCGACACACGCAAGCGCTTCCTGGCTTGCCAGTCGCGCGCATCCGCCTCTGGTGTCGGCATGCAACGCCTGCTCGCCCTCTGCCTCGCCCTGTGTGCCATCGCCAGCGCCCGGCCGCCGAACGTGCTGGTCATCCTCGCCGACGATCAGGGATCGGTCGATCTCGGCAGCTACGGGGCCAGCGACCTGCACACACCGCATACCGATGCCCTGGCGGAACGCGGGGTGCGCTTCACCCGCTTCTACTCCGCCGCACCGGTCTGCTCACCCTCGCGGGCCGGTCTGTTGACGGGTCGCTGGCCGGCGCGCGCCGGGGTGCCCAACAACTGTGCCTCGCAACCCGGCGCCCCCGGGGCTCTGCCACCCGCGGAGGTGACGCTGGCCGAGATGTTTCGCGACGGCGGCTATGCCACCGCCCACATCGGCAAATGGCATGTCGGCTACACCCCGGAGACCTCGCCGCTCGCCCAAGGCTTCGATCACAGCTTCGGTCACATGGGCGGCTGCATCGACAACTTCTCGCACTTCTTCTACTGGAGCGGCCCGAACCGCCATGACCTCTGGCGCAACGGCACGGAAGTCCATGAGGACGGTCGCTACTTTCCGGACCTCATGGCCGAGGAGGCCGCGCGCTTCATGGAGGCGAACCGTAAGCGGCCGTTCTTCATCTACTACGCACTCAACACCCCGCACTACCCCTATCAGGGCGATGCCAAATGGCTGGAGCATTTCAAGGATCTGCCGGAGCCGCGGCGGCAGTACGCCGCCTTCCTCGCCGCCCAGGACGAACGGCTCGGGCGGGTCTTTGCCAAGATCGACGAGCTGGGTCTGCGCGAGCAGACGATTGTCGTGTTTCAGAGCGACAACGGTCATTCGACCGAGGAGCGCGCGCATTTCGGCGGCGGCAGTGCCGGACCGCATCGCGGGGCGAAGTTCAGCCTGCTCGAAGGTGGCATCCGCCTGCCGGCCATCCTGGCCTGGCCTGGCATGCTGCCGGCAAAGGCGGTGCGGGGGCAGACCGCGCACGCCTGCGACTGGCTGCCGACTCTGGCCGAATTGACCGGGGTGAAACCGCCGGCGGTGCCGCTCGACGGTCGCAGCCTGGTGCCGGTGCTGCGCGATCCGCAGGCGCCGAGCCCGCATGAGGGGCGGTCGCTGCACTGGCAGATCGGCCTGGGGCCGAAGGCGGATTGGGCGGTGCTGGAGGGCGACTGGAAGCTCATCGGGCACAGTCGCGACACCGGTCTGCGTGAAGCTCCGCCGCTGCGGCTTTTCCTCAGCAATGTCCGCGAGGATCCCGGTGAGACCCGCGATCGTGCGGCCGAGGAACCGGAGCGGGTGGCGCGGCTGCGGCGCCTGCACGAGGCGCATCTGCAGTGAGATCAAAAAAGACCCGGCAGGAAAACCTGCCGGGTCGTGAGGGTGAGGATGGCGATCAGGCCTTCGGGGTGTCCGGGCCGCTGGCGGGCAGCTCGGGCTTGGCGATGTAATCGGTCGGGATCTTGCCCTTGAGCGCCTTCAGGAAGGTGACGATGCTGGCGACTTCGTCGTTGCTGAGGGTTTTGCCGAGCTGGTGTTCAGCCATCATCTTGACCATGTCCTCGAGCGACTTCACCGAGCCGTCGTGCAGGTAGGGACCGGTTTCGGTGATGTTGCGCAGGCTCGGCGTCTTGAAGAAGAACTTGTCGCTGTCCTGCTTGGTCGCCTCGTAGCGGCCCTGGTCCTTCAGCTCCGGCCAAGCCTTCACAAGGCCAAGCTTCTGGTACATCGCACCGCCAACGGCGGGACCATTGTGGCAGGTGGCGCAGCCGGCCTTGGCAAAGGTTTCATAACCCTTGGCTTCCTCGGCGGTGAGCGCGTCCTTCTTGCCCTTGAGGTAGTCGTCCCAAGCCGAGGGCGTCAGCAGCTTGCGTTCGAAGGCGCCGACCGCCTTGCCGAAGTTGTCATACGTGACAGGCTCAGCTTCGCCAGGGAAGGCGGCCTTGAAGGCGTCGACATAGCCGGGGATCGACTTCAGTACGCGCACGACGAAGTCGGCGTCGGGCATGCCCATTTCGATCGGGTTGAGGACCGGGCCCTTGGCCTGATCTTCGACGTCTGGAGAGCGGCCATCCCAAAACTGGGCGATGTGCAGGGCGGCATTGTAGGTGGGCGGAGAACTGCGGCCGCCGAGCTTGCCATCGTGACCGGGCGAGAACGGCAGGTTGTCCTGGCCGTACTTGTCGAGCTGGTGGCAGCTGTTGCAGGACAGCTTGCCGCCCTTGGAGATGCGGGTCTCATAGTAGAGCATGCGGCCAAGGTCGATCTTGGCTTCGGTCAGCTCATTGCCGGGCGAGGGAACTTCGGTCGGCAGGGGGCGAAACATCGCCAGGTAGGAGTCCGACAGAGCGTCGGCATGGGCGGGAACGACAGACAGAACGCTGGCGAGGGCGAGGTAGCGGAGGGGGGATTTCATGGAAGAAGAAGCCATTGATACGAAACGCGACTATCGCCGGTTGCAGGCGCCCTGCGAGAATTTTCTGGCTGCACCCCCTCCCGACTGGCTTTCCTTGTGTCGATCTTGTGCGCCGTGCTGCCGATCTTGCGATGGCGAATTTGTTTTGCCTGCGTTCGAGCGGCTGGCATGATGCGGGCATGACGCGCCTTTTGTCGTTGCTCTGTCTTGCCTGCCTGCCGCTCGCCGGTGCGCCGCCGCCCGGTCCGGAGGTCCTGCAAATGCTGCTGCAAGCCCAGGAACTCAAGAATCAGGGCCGCTTCACCGACGCCCTGGCCAAGCTCGACGAGGTTGAGGCCGTTGCGCCCGAGCACCCGCAGCTGCCGAACCTGCGCGGCACGATCTACCTGGCTCCGCCCCTGCGCGACCTGGAGCGGGCTGCGACACTGTTTGAGCAGGCGGCTGCGCGCAGCCCGGGCGAGTTCAGTCCGCGCTTCCATCGCGCCGAGGTCGAGTATGTCCGCCACGACTGGGCAGCTGCGCACGCGCGCCTGCAGCAGTTGTTGACCGACTTCCCCAAGACACCCCAGCCGATCCGCCACATGGTCTTGTTCAAGCGCCTGGTCTGCGAGGTGAAACTGGAGCGCCTGACGGAAGCGGAGCAGACCCTCAAGCAGAGCTTCACCTTCATGGATGATACCCCGGCCTATTATTATGCCAGCGCCGCCCTGGCCTTTGCCCGCAAGGACGAGGCCAAGGCCAAGGACTGGCTGGCACGCGCCGGCGGCATCTTCAAGCCGGCGGAACGCAGTCCTTATGAGGACAGCCTGATGGAAGCGCGCTGGATTCCCAGTCTGGCCCTGCCGCCGGTGGACAAGAAGGAATGAGGAAGAAGGGAAAAGGGAAAAGGGAAAGGAATAGAGGAGACGCGAGCATGAGGGTGTGGCGCATTTCGGCGGACACGGGGGGCACGTTTACCGATGCCTTTGCGGTTGATCCGCAGGGCCGGGAGTCGCGCTGCAAGGTGCTGTCGTCGGGCGTGCTGCGCGCGCGGGTCAGGCCGGGACCGGTGCCAGAGCAGCTGTGCCTGGAAGGTCTGCCCGATCTGCCTGCGCAGGTGCTGCGGGGTTTTTCTGCCTGCGCCAATGGCGAGGTGCGGCGCGTGCTCGCCTGGGATTCGGAGGTCGGCCGGGTGACGCTTGACGCGGCTTTCGCGGCGCTGCCGGAGCGGCTCGATCTCAGCACCGGCGAGGAGGCACCGGTGCTGGCGGCGCGGCTGCTCACCGGTACGCCGGGTGATCAGGCGCTGCCGCCGATCGACCTGCGCCTGGCAACGACGCGCGCCACCAATGCGTTGCTGGAGCGCAAGGGGTCGCCGGTGGCGCTCTTTGTCACGGCGGGGTTTGGCGACCTGCTGTGCCTGGGTGACCAGCGGCGGGCGGATCTGTTTGCCCTGCAGCACGCGCCGCGGCCGCGTTTCTTCGAGGCGGTGGTGGAGGTGACCGAGCGAGTGAGTGTCGATGGCAGAGTGTTGATGCCGCTCGATGAGGCGTCGCTCGCGCGTGAAGCGTTGCGTTTGCGAGCACAGGGTCTGCGACATGCCGCGGTCGCTCTTCTGCACAGTCACGCGCATTCAGCGCATGAACAGCGGGTCGCGGCCATCCTGCGCCAGGCCGGCTTTGAGCAGGTCAGCGTTTCGGCCGAGGTCGCGCCCTTTGCCAAGATCCTGTCACGCGCGCAGAGTGTCGTCGCCAATGCCTATCTGACAGGCCCCGTGCAGGCCTTCCTCGCTGGTGTCGCGGCCCCGCTCGGTGAGGGGTCGCGGCTGTCGATCCTGACCTCGGCCGGCGCGCTTGAGCGGGCGCAGGACGTGCGACCCAAGGATCTGCTGCTGAGCGGTCCCGCCGGTGGTGCGCTCGGTGCCGCCAATGCCGCGACGCGGGCGGGTTATCCGCGCGTGCTCACCCTCGACATGGGCGGCACTAGCACGGACGTCGCCCGCATCGATGGCCGGCCTGGGCTGCGCTTCAGTCAGGAGGTGGCCGGCCTGTGCCTGCTTGCGCCCTGCGTGGCCATTGAAACCGTCGCCGCCGGTGGCGGTTCGATCTGCCGGTGGACGCCACAGGGCCTGGCCGTGGGGCCGGAAAGTGCCGGGGCCGATCCCGGTCCGGCCTGCTACGGACGCGGCGGACCGCTGACGATCACCGATGTCAATCTGCTGCTCGCTCGCTTCGATCCGGCGCGGGCGCCGATCCCGCTCGATGTCGCGGCGGCGCAGCGACGGCTCGACGAGTTGCATGCCGCCTCCGATGGCCGGCTCACGCCCGATGAACTGCTGCAGGCCTGCCTGCGCCTCGCGGTCGAGCACATGGCGACGGCGATCCGGCGCATCTCGGTGGCCGAAGGCTACGACCCGCGCGACCACGCCCTGCTCGCCTTCGGCGGGGCCGGACCGCAGCATGCCTGCGCGGTGGCGGAACGACTCGGCATGACGACCGTGCTGGCACCGCAGCATGCCGGTATTCTCAGTGCGGTCGGCCTGCATGAGGCGGTGCCGGAGAAGTTCGCCGCGCGCCAGGTGCTGCGACCACTGGCGGACTGCACGGAGGTGCTCAACGGTTGGCTCGATGAACTCGTGCGCGCGGCCTGGAGCGACTTGGGCGATCCGGAATTGTTTGAAGTTTCGCGGCTCGCCGAACTGCGGCTGCAGGGGCAGGACACACCACTCCAGGTCGCTTTCGAAAACACCGATGAACTGCCGGCGCGTTATGCCGATGCCTACCAACGTTTGTTCGGTTACCCGCCGCCGGTGGCGCGTGTGCTGGAACTCGTCAGCCTGCGTGTCGCTGTGCGCGCGGGAACCCCGCAGTCGGTTGCCGCCGCACCGCCGGTGGCTGAACCCCTCGGTGGCGGGCCGCAGTTGCTGCAGGATGCCTTCAGCACGCTGGTGGTTGCCGAGGGCTGGGATGCCGCCTGGATCGCCGGCTTTGGCCACGTGCTCACCCGTCGCCTGGCCGTTCCGATGGCCGAGGCGGGTTTCAGTCGCGACCTCGTCCGCCACCGCCTGCATGGCATCGTCAGCGAGATGGGCGCGCTGCTTTGTCGCACGGCGATCTCGACGAACATTCGCGAGCGACTCGATTTCTCCTGCGCCCTGCTTGATGCCGAGGGACGGCTGGTGTCGAGCGCGCCGCACATCCCGGTCCATCTCGGCGCGCTCGGGGTCTGCGTGCGTGCGGCTGTCACAGGATGGGACCTGCGGCCCGGCGACACCCTGATCACGAATCATCCGGCCTTCGGCGGTTCGCACCTGCCCGATGTCACCCTCATCACGCCGGTGTTCGATGCCAATGGGACGTTGCTCGGCTACGTCGCCAACCGCGCCCACCACGCCGAGATCGGAGGCTTGACGCCCGGGTCGATGCCGGCTGCGGCGACCTGTCTGGCCGAGGAGGGCGTGGTGCTGGCACCGCAGTTGTTGGTGAGGGCAGGGCAGTCCTGCTTTGAGGCGGTCGCTCAACTTCTCACCGGGGCCGTCTATCCGACCCGCAACCTGGCCGATAACCTCGCCGACCTGCATGCCCAGCTTGCCGCCAACCAACTCGGGGTCGAGCGCCTGCGCGAACTGGCCGGGAGCGACAGTGTCGCGCTGCGTGTGGCTTTGCGTGAGATTTTGGAACACAGCTCAGCCGTGCTACGTGCCTTTTTGCCGCGGCTGCGCCCGGGGCAGGCGGAGCAGCGTCTCGATGATGGTGCGCGGCTGTGCGTGCGCGTGGAGCCCGCCGGCGAGCGTCTGCGCCTCGATTTCACCGGCAGTGCACCGGTGCATCCGCGCAATCTCAACGCCACCCGCGCCATCGTGCACAGCGTCGTTCTGTACTGCCTGCGCCTGCTGCTGCGCGAGGACCTGCCGCTCAACGAGGGCCTGCTCGAGCCGGTGGATCTGATTCTGACCGAGGGCACGCTGTTGAATCCGCGGTTCACCGGCGATGCCGCCCGCGATCCGGCGGTCGTGGGTGGCAATGTCGAGGTCAGCCAGCGGCTGGTCGACACCCTGCTGCTCGCCTTCGGACTGCAGGCCTGCAGTCAGGGAACGATGAACAACCTTTTGTTCGGCGATGGTCGCTTTGGTTACTATGAAACCGTGGCCGGCGGCACCGGCGCGGGGCCGGAGGGTGAGGGCGCCGACGGCGTGCACAGCCACATGACCAACACCGCGATCACGGATCCGGAGGTTCTTGAGCAACGCTACCCGGTGCGGTTGTGGCGCTTTGGCCTGCGCCGCGGTTCCGGCGGTGCGGGACGCCATCGTGGGGGCGACGGCGTGGTGCGGGAGTTTGAGTTCTTGTCGCCCCTCACGGTCTCGCTGCTGACCCAGCACCGGGCGAGCGGTCCCTACGGTCTGGCCGGCGGTGCGGAGGGGCAACCGGGGCGGCAGACCTTGATTCGCGACGGTAGCTGGACTGAGTTGCCGGGCTGCGTCAGTTTCGCGGCGCGGATCGGCGATCGACTGCGCCTGGAAACGCCAGGCGGCGGCGGCTGGGGAGCGTCGTGAATCTCACTCGCGCAGCGGTGGCGGTCGGTGCGCCGGGATTTGCGCTTTGAAATCGCCGAGGCTGTTCCAGTGGGTGCGTTCGTTGAGATCGACCTCGGCCACGGCGATCGTGCCCCATTCGGTCGCTTGGGCGAGCACGTTGCCGTAGTGATCATAGATGCCGGAGATCATCCAGTCGTGCTTGGCACTGTCGGTGTAGGTGCTGCTGATCAGGTAGGCATGGTTCTCGCAGGCACGCGCTGCGGCGAGGCGGGGATTGCAGCCCCAGACCGGCCAGGCGATGACTTCCGCGCCCTGGATGGCGAGAGCACGGGCGACCTCGGGGAAGAAGCCGTCGTAGCAGATCATCAGACCGACCCTGCCGAAGCGGGTGTCGAAAACCGGGTATTCGCGCCCGGGCGTGACGCCGGCCTCGATCTCGCTGCGCGGCAGGGTGACCTTGCGGTACTTGCCGATCAGAGTGCCATCGGGACCGATCAGGGCGGCGGTGTTGTAAATGGTCAGGCCCTCGCGCTCGACGAGGCCGGCGACCAGGTGCAGGCCGTGTTTCTGGGCGAGTCGGCCGAAGTACTCAGTGCTCGGGCCGGGGATCGGTTCGGCGCACTCGTGCATTTTTTTGCCGGTGCCGTAGTAGGTGAGGGTTTCCGGCAGCACAAGCAGGTCGACTTTTTGACGGGCGGCCTCGGCGATGAGCGGAGCGAACTGCGGCGGTTTCTCGGACGGGTCGCGGCCCTCACGCGGCTGCAGGTGCGCGGTGGCAAGGCGGACCTTGCGCGGCGGCGGTGCCTCAACGGCGGTCAGCGTCGCCGGGCTCCAGGCGACGCGGGCGTGGGCAGCCCACTGCAGGTAGAGTTCAAGGCGCGCCTGTCGGGCCGCCTGCGGGGCGCACAGGGTTTCGCGGACCTCGGCCCAGACCCCGGCGGGCGAACCGGGGTCATGTGGATACTCGGGTTCGGCACGCGGAATCTGACCCTTGGCATAGCCGGCGGGGGCGGGTTTTTCCCAGGACACTGGTTTGCCTTCGGCATCCTGCCAGAGCACGCGTGCGACGACACTGCGTCGCGCCTCCGGCACGTTGTCAAACTGGCGCCAGGCGCTGAAGCGGTAATGCCGACCGCCCTCGACCGGCACCGTGGTCGTCCAGCAGCCGATCCAGTGCTCGCCAGCCCCAGTTTCGAGCAGCAGCGCAGGTCCGCCGTCGCGGCCGGCGGTCGCTTCCTGCCGATGCGCGGGCGCCGCCTCGAGGCGGGGCGACTCAAAACTCCACGGCGCAGCCGCCCCCCGCACCGGGGCGAAGAGAAAATGA
>JAEYYS010000451.1 GCA_023428335.1 Verrucomicrobiota bacterium
CGTCTTCCTGCGGGGTCCGAAACCGGAGGAAGCGGCAGCGGCGACGCAGTTCCTGAAGACCACCGCCGGCCTGCAGAAGCGGGTTGCGTCCGGGCCGTGGCAGTACGGCTACGGCAACCCCGATCCCGAAGTCGCACGCGCAGACGCCTTCACGCCGCTGCCCTATTTTGAGCCGCAGAAAAAGAGCTATCAGGCCGGCCGCAGCTACCCGCACCCCGAGCTCGGTCACCTCAGCCTCAGCGCCGTCGGCGGTCACCCGGGACGCAAGCCGCAGCTTGCCTCGATCCGCCGCTGGACCGCGCCCTACGATGGTGAAATCGAGATCGCCGGCGAACTCGCCCTCGCCCGTCAGGGTGGCGACGGCATCCGCGGCCGCGTCGTTTCCTCGCGCCAGGGCCTGCTTGGCGAGTGGATCGTCGAGGAAACGCCCGCCCGCACCGACATCGCCCGCGTGCAGGTCCGCCGCGGCGAGATCCTCGACTTCGCCCTCGACTGCCATCGCAACCCCAGCACCGATGCCTACCGCTGGGCGCCCGAGCTGCGCCTGCTCGTCCGCGCCGAGGACGCCCCCACCGGCGTGCAAACCGTCTGGCAGGCCCAGGCCGATTTCCAACCGCCGCCCCCGCCGAAATTGCAACCGCTCGAGCAGATGGCGCACGCCCTGTTGATGACCAACGAGTTCCTCTTTGTGGACTGACCCCGCCATGCTCGCCGGCCTCGCCATCGTCAACCTTCCCCCGCATCCCGCAGGGATACCAGCCCTTGGCCGGTGGTTGCGGAGCGGTGCGGCGACACCACCGGCGCGCAAGCCCCTCGGGAATTCAATCGAGATGCCGGTCCTCGAAGCTCACCCCCGAGGCCGTCAACAATCCCGCCAATTCCTCGCGGAAGCTCTTCCCACGATGATGCTCCGCTTGGTTGGCAATGTAGCGACGCACGCTTGCCTGGGCCGTCGGGCTGACCGTGAAGGCGCCATAACCTTCCTGCCAGGCAAAGTCTGCCAGCTTGATTTCCGCATGCACCCAGACGGACGACGCCTTTTTCAACTCGCGCATGAAGTCCGCCAGGCAGTGGGTGGCTTTGAGGCCGACGAGCAGGTGAACATGATCCGCCACACCGCCCACACCCTGGGTCATGCCACCAAGACCGTTGACCGTGCCACCGAGGTACTCGTGCAGGCGAGGCATCCAAGACTCCGCAATCCAAGGCTGACGATGCTTGGTCGAAAACACGAGGTGGTAATGCAGCGAGAGAAACGTCGAGGGCATGACACCGGAGGGCTGGCATCCCTGCGGGATGCGATTTCTTGGAGGAATTCCATGACCCTAACCGGTGGTATCGCTTCGCTCAACCACCGGCTTAGAGCTCCGATGCCTCCGGCATCCCCCCATCCCGCAGGGATGTCAGCCGTTAGCCGGTGGTTGAGGAGCGAAGCGACGACACCACCGGTGAACCACGTGCCCCCGTCCATTCCCGGAGCATCCCGCAGGGATGCCAGCCACCCGTTTTACCCACCTGATTGATCCCATGCACCCCCTCCTTCTCACCCGCCGCCAGGCCCTGAACCAGGCCGGATTCGGCCTTGGCAGTCTCGCCCTCGGCGGCCTGCTCACCGAGCTTGGCTTGACCCGCGCCGCCGCGGAAAACCTGTCGCCGCTGGCGCCGCGCGCGCCGCAGTTTCCCGGCACCGCCAAACGCGTCATCCACCTGTTCATGAACGGTGGGCCGTCGCAGATCGACACCTTCGATCCAAAACCGCTGCTGAAGAAATTCCACGGCAAACCGCTGCCCGGCAAGAAGGAGCTCGCCAAGGACAAGCGCCTCGGCGGCGCGGCGCTGTCCTCGCCCTTCGAGTTCAAGAAACACGGCCAGAGCGGGGTGGAGATCAGCGAGCTGTTTCCCCAGCTCGCCCGCCATGCCGACGACCTCTGCGTGGTGCGCTCGATGTTCAGCGACGTGCCCAACCATGAGCCGGGCCTGATGATGATGAACACCGGCAACTTCACCCTGCCGCGACCCAGCGTCGGTTCCTGGGTACTGTATGGCCTTGGCACGGAAAACCAAAGCCTGCCCGGTTTTGTCGTCATGTGCCCAAGCGGCCTGCCCACCGCGCAGAGCGCCAACTGGCGCAGCGCGTTTTTGCCCGGCATCTATCAGGGCACCCATGTCGACACCTCGGAGACCGATCCCGAGGCCCTCATTGCCAACCTGCGCAACGACTTCCTCCTGCCCGGTCAGCAGCGCCAGCAGCTCGGCTTCATCCAGCGCCTCAACGCCCTGCACCGCGCCGAACGCCCGGAAGATCCGCAGCTTGAGGCGCGCATCCAGTCGCTCGAACTCGCCTTCCGCATGCAGAGCGAGGCCACCGACGCCTTCGACATCCGCCAGGAGCCGGAGAAGGTGCGCGAACGCTACGGCGACACCCTGCAGGGCCGACAACTGCTCATGGCGCGCCGGCTCGCCGAGCGCGGCGTCCGCTACGTGCAGATCTACCACGGTGCCGGCCAGCCCTGGGACAGCCATCAAAATGTCAACGACAACCAGAAGCGACTCGCCCGCGAGTGCGACCAGCCCATCGCCGCCCTGCTCGACGACCTCAAGGAGCGTGGCATGCTCAAGGACACCCTGGTCATCTGGGGCGGCGAGATGGGCCGCACGCCCACAGCCCAGCTGCCATTGACGCCGAAGGTCGGTCGCGACCACCACACCGACGGTTTCACGGTCTGGATGGCCGGCGGCGGTGTGCGCGGCGGCTACACCCACGGGGCCACCGACGACATCGGCCTGTCGATCGCCGAGGGCAAGGTGCACGTGCACGACCTGCATGCGACGATCCTGCACCTGCTCGGCTTCAATCACGAGACGCTCACCTACCGCTACGCCGGCCGCGATTTCCGCCTCACCGATGTCTTCGGCAATGTCGTCAAGGAACTGCTGGCTTGAACGCAGTCCGCGTTGCAAATTCGCCGCCTCATGAAGCTTGTTCCTCTGACCGTCTTCTCGGCCCTCGTCGCCCTGACTGCCAGCGCCGCCCCGCAGGACGATGCCGCCTGGCTGCGCGCCAAGGGCACGCCGATCTTCCACGACGCCTTCGAGCGCGAGGAGGACGGCAACCTGGCCAAGGCCATCGGCAACGGCTGGAACAGCGCCACCGCCGACCGCGTGCCGCAGCTCAAGCAGGCCGACCTCGACGACGGCATCCTGAAAATCGCCAGCGCCACCAAGGAAGCGGGTCACGCCGCCCACATCCATCATGAGGCCGGCTTCACCGACGGCGGCGCCATCGTGCGCTTCCGTTTCCCCGGCGAAAACCGCGGCGAGGGCCTTCAGCTCGGTTTTGTCGATCGCGACACCAACCCGGGCGTGCATGCCGGCCATCTCTGCTACGCCATTCTGTCGCCCACCAGTGCGACGCTGATCGACCAAAAAACCGGCGTCATGAACCTGGAGATTCGTGGCCGTCGCCAGGGGTATCTGGAGCGCAAGGAAAAGCTGCCGGCGGACCTTGAGGCGCTGCTAAAAACCAAGAGCCACGCAGTGCCCTTCAAGGCCGACACCCAGTGGCACGAGCTGGTGCTGGTCACCGAGGGCGACGAAATGCGCCTGAGCCTCGACGGCAAAAAAATCGCCAGCCATCGCTCGCAAGGCTTTGCGCATCCGATGAAGCGCTGGTTCAGTTTTTTGGTCGGTTCGACGGTGTGGATCGACGACGTGCAGATCTGGCGCGTGCGCTGAATCGCGCGGGCGCCGGTCAGAGTTTCAGCAGGAAGTCCGCCGCGGCGATTCGCACGCCATTGACCTGCAGCTCCACCCGGTGCCGGCCGGCATGGTGTTTGCGCGTGGTGAAGTCGCGCAGCAGTTGGCGTTTCTCCAGCACCGCCTCACCGCGCGCCGGCAGGTCGAGCACCGTCCACTTGAAGACCTTTTCAAAGGTCTGCCCGCGCGCCTTGACGTAGTGGATCACGTAATCGACCGCCAACCGCTGCGGTTGCGAAGAGCGCGAGCGCAGCACCGCCTGCAGGCCAAGACGTTCGCCCAGGCACAGGCGCGCGGGCTGGAGCGACAGCGTCGCCTCGACCTTGGGCGCGGCGCCAAAGCCAAACAGCTGCAGGGCGCGCGGGTGGCCGCGCTTGATCAGGGTGCGGCAGGCGTGACGGGCGATCCAGCCCTGGGATTCGCGCTCCAGCTCCCAGGTCTGCAGCCGATCCAGCACCCACTCGGGATGATCCTTGCTGATGTCGTTGAGATGATTGGCCACCGAGCGACGCACACTCGCCGAGGGATCGTCCTTGAGCGCCTCCAGCAGCACGGCACAGGGCTGCGGATCGCGCACGAGATCGCGCAGCTGCAGGCCCCAGGGCAGGCGCGGCCGGGCGCCCTCGCTGGCGAGCCGGCGCACGGCTTCATGCGGATCGCGCGTCCATTGCATGAGGGTGGCGAAGGCGCGCCCGGGTTCGGCGGCGATGAAGGGTCGCACGGCAAATTCGGCAGACCCGAAACGGGTGAAGAAGCGCAGCGCCTTGAGGGAGAAATCGAAGTCGTCGGTGCCGAAGCGGGCGACGAAGTCGCTCAGGAAGATGGCGACAAATTCATGGCCGACCCGCGGCGCCAGTT
>JAEYYS010000023.1 GCA_023428335.1 Verrucomicrobiota bacterium
CTGCAGAAGGCGCTGGTCGAAACCGTGACCCCGCCCAGGCCGAAGAACAACACGCACTGGCTCGGCCGCATCGTCGAAAAACTCAGGAAGCCCAACAAATGAGATTCACGATCTATCAGGAAAGCCGCCAGGGCGGCCGCGCCAACAACGAGGACCGGACCACCTACTGCTACTCGCGCGATGCGCTGCTGATGGTCGTCGCCGACGGCATGGGCGGCCATCACTACGGCGAGATCGCGGCACAGATCGCCGTCCAGACGCTGTCCGACACCTTCCAGCGCGAGGCCCGGCCGCTGCTCGCCGACCCCTTCCGCTTCCTGCAGAAGGCGATGACCAACGCCCACCACGCCATCCTTGACTACACCTCGCGCCACCGCCTGAAGGACACGCCGCGCACCACCTGCGTCGCCTGCGTCGTCCAGGAGAACATCGCCTACTGGGCGCATGCCGGCGACTCGCGGCTGTACATGATGCGCGGCAGCAAGACCATTGCCCAGACCAAGGATCATTCGCGCATCCGCCTGCTCATCGAGGAAGGCATGATCAGCGAGGCGCAGGCGGCCATCCACCCGGACCGCAACAAGATCTACAGCTGCCTGGGCAGCCCGACGCCGCCGGAGATCGAGTTCTCGCGCAAGATGCCGCTCGAGCACGGCGACATCCTGTTGCTGTGCACCGACGGCCTGTGGGGCGTGCTGCCCGGCGACATGATGACCACGGCACTGAAGGGCGCCAACCTGCTGCAGGCCGTGCCGATGCTGCTCAACCAGGCGGAGACGCGCGGCGGCGCGCATGGCGACAATCTCTCGGTGGTCGCCGTGCGCTGGGAGGAAAGCTACGTCGAGGATGCCAGCAGCGCGATCTCGACGCAGACCATGGCGCAGGACGAAGTCACCACCCGCCTCGAGGAATTCGGCCGCGCCCCGTCCTACAAGAGCGACCTGTCGGAAGACGAGATCGAGAAGGCAATCGAGGAAATCCGCGCCGCCATCGACAAATACAACCCGAAGAAATAAGGAAAGCCCCATGCGCCCCAGCCAACGCCAGCCGGACCAGCTCCGCGCCGTCAGGATCACCCGCAATTTCACCCGCCACGCCGAAGGTTCGGTGCTGATCGAGATGGGCGACACGCGCGTGCTGTGCACCGCCTCGGTCGAGGAAAGCCTGCCGCCCTTCCTGCGCGGCAAGGGCCAGGGCTGGGTCACCGCCGAATACGGCATGCTGCCGCGCGCGACGCACACCCGCTCCGCCCGTGAAGCGGCCAAGGGCAAGCAGAGCGGCCGGACCCAGGAAATCCAGCGCCTGATCGGCCGCAGCCTGCGCGCCGTGACCGACCTCAAGGCGCTGGGCGAACGCCAGATCACCCTCGACTGCGACGTGCTGCAGGCCGACGGCGGCACCCGCTGCGCCTCGATCACCGGCGCCTGGGTGGCGCTCTACGAAGCCTGCGAGAAGCTGGTGCAAGCCGGCAAGCTGCCGGCCAACCCGGTCAAGGACCACGTCGCCGCGATCTCGGTCGGCATCTATGAAGGCAGCGCGGTGCTCGATCTCGACTACCCGGAAGACTCGAACTGCGACACCGACATGAACGTCATCATGACCGGCCAGGGCGGCATCGTCGAAGTGCAGGGCACAGCCGAGGGCGAGCCGTTCACCCGCGAGCAGATGAACGTGCTGATGGACCTCGCCCAGCTGGGGATCGGCCAGCTGGTCGCCGCCCAGCAAAGCGCCCTCGCCGCCTGAGGCACGCCATGCAGAAACTCGTCCTCGCCTCGAACAACGCCAAGAAGATGAAGGAGCTCGACGCGCTCCTCGCCCCCCTCGGTTTTGAGATCATCCCGCAGGGCCAGCTGGGCATCCCGGAAGCCGAGGAGCCCTTCGGCACCTTCGTCGAGAACGCCCTGGCCAAGGCCCGCCATGCCGCGCAGCACAGCGGCCTGCCGGCACTGGCCGACGATTCCGGCCTGTGCGTCCGGGCGCTCGGCGGCGCGCCGGGCGTCCTCTCGGCGCGCTACGCCGGCGAGCCGAAATCCGACGCCCGCAACAACGCAAAGCTGCTCGCCGAGCTCGCCGGCCAGACCGACCGCCGCGCCCACTTCGTCAGCTGCCTGGTGCTCTGCCGCAGCGCCGACGACCCGCAACCGATCATCGCCGAAGGCGAGTGGCACGGCGAAATTCTCGGCGCCCCACGCGGTGCCGAAGGCTTCGGCTACGACCCGCTGTTCTACGTGCCAGCCTGCTGCCAGACCGCCGCCGAACTCGACGCGGCGACCAAGAACCGCCTGTCGCACCGCGGCCAGGCGATGCAGCGGCTGATCGAACGGCTGCCGTCGCTGTAACCGTGGCCAAGACGATTCCGATTTTCCCGGCCGCCGCGCCGGCAACCAGCGACGTCCTCGAATTCCGCCAGTCGCCGCCGCTGTCGCTGTACGTGCACGTGCCCTGGTGCGTGCAGAAATGTCCCTACTGCGACTTCAATTCGCACGAGGCCGGCGAAACCATTCCCGAGCGTCAGTACGTCGATGCGCTGATCGCCGACCTTCAGTCGGCGCTGCCGCTGATCTGGGGCCGGCCGGTGCAGACCGTGTTCTTCGGCGGCGGCACGCCCAGCCTGCTGTCGGCGGCAGCCGTCGACGAACTGCTGGCCGCCTTCCGGGCGCTGGCCATGCTGTCGCCGGAAGCCGAGATCACGCTCGAGGCCAATCCCGGCACCGTCGAAGCCGACAAGTTCGCCGGCTTCCGCGCTGCCGGCGTCAATCGCCTGTCGCTCGGCATCCAGAGCTTCAACGACGACCATCTGAAGGCCCTCGGCCGCATTCACGGCGCCGCCGAGGCCAAGCGTGCCGCGCAACTGGCCGGCGAGCATTTCGAGCGCTTCAACCTCGACCTGATGTATGGCCTGCCCGGCCAGACCATGGACCAGGCGCTGGCCGACGTCGACACCGCGCTGTCCTTCGCGCCGCCGCACCTGTCCTGCTACCAGCTGACCCTGGAGCCGAACACCCGCTTCGCCGCCTTCCCGCCGCAACTGCCGGAAGCCGACCTGTGCGCCGACATGCAGGAATCCATCGAGCAGCGCCTGGCCGGCGCCGGCTACCTGAACTACGAAACCTCGGCCTTCGCGCGGCCGGGACGGCAATGCCTGCACAACCTGAACTACTGGCATTTCGGCGATTACCTCGGGATCGGCGCCGGCGCCCATTCGAAGCTGACCCTGCACGACCGCGTGCTGCGCCAGATGCGCTGGAAGCACCCGAAGGCCTACCTCGACCACACGCTGGCCGGCCGGCCGCTGCAGGAAGAGAATCCGGTTGCCGCCGCCAGCCTGCCCTTCGAGTTCCTGATGAATGCGCTGCGCCTGAGCGACGGCTTCGCCCCGGCATTGTTCGAGCTGCGTACCGCGCGGCCGCTGGCGACGATCCTGCCG
>JAEYYS010000067.1 GCA_023428335.1 Verrucomicrobiota bacterium
ATCTCGTGCATTCGCCGCACCTAGCCCGTCATTCGTGCCCCTGTCCACTGCGGCTTGCGCGACGCCTCCTCACGAAACGTGAGACAAAGGCGGCTGGGTCGGTTGGCGGCCGGGAAGCAAGGCCGCAAAATCCGCGCTTGTCGCCCGCCGGCCTCCGCCGCTATCGGTGGGCATGACCGCCCGCGCTGCCCTTCTGCTTGCCCTGCTTGCCGCCCCGTTGCCGGCCGCCGACTGGCCGCAGTTTCTCGGACCGACCCGCGATGGCCGGGCCGCCGCCCAGGAGGCGGCGTTGCCGGTGGCCTTCGCCCGCGAGCCGGAGGTGCTCTGGCGTCGGTCGGCCGGCGCCGGCTTTGCCGGTCCGGTGGTGGCTGACGGCAAGGTGATCCTGTTTCATCGCGAGGGCGGCGACATGACCACTGAGGCGTTGGATCCGCGCACCGGCAAGACATTGTGGCGCAGCGTCTATGTGACCGATTACGTCGACAGCTTTGGCTTTGACAACGGCCCGCGCGCCGTGCCGGCGGTGGCCGATGGCCGGGTCTTTACCCATGGGCCGGAGGGCCGTGTCACCGCGCTCGATCTCGCCACGGGGCGCGAGCTCTGGGCCTACGACACCGTCGCCAAGGCGGGTTCGCCGCAGGGCTTTTTTGGGCGTGCACCCTCGCCGCTGGTGCTTGGCGAACGCGTGTGGATTGCCGCCGGTGGGGAACTGGATGGGGGCGACGCCGGTCTGCTCGCGCTCGACGTTCGCACCGGGGCGCCGGTGTCGGCCTCGGTGGGCGATGAAGCCGGTTACGCCTCGCCCGTGGCGGCAAGCCCGGGGCGGCTGCTGGCCTGGATGCGCAACCGGCTTTGGCTGGTCGAGGCGACCTCGGGCACGGTGCTCGACTCACGACCGCTGCGCTCGACGATGGATGCCTCGGTGAATGCCGCCTCGCCCCTGGCCTGCGGCGAGGGTCGCTGGTTCGTTTCGGCCGGCTATGGCGTCGGCGCCAACCTGTTTCAGATCACCGACAAGCCGGCTTTGGAAGAGGTCTGGAGCCGGCAGGACGTGCTCGACTGTCATTACGCGACGCCGGTGCTGCACGACGGGCATCTGTATGGTTTTCACGGACGCCAGGAGACCGGCATGAAACTGCGCTGCGTGCGACTGGCCGATGGCGAGGTCGTGTGGGAGGCACCCGACAAACTGCCCGGCGGTACCCTGCAGGTGGTGGGCGACCGGCTGCTCATCGTCACCGAGCAGGGCGAGTTGTGGGTGGTGCCGGCGAGCCCGGCAGGCTTCGACAAGGCGCTCGCCGTGCAGATCCTGCGTGCCGGTCACCGCAGCCACGCCGCCTATGCCGACGGCGTGTTGTTCGCGCGCGACAGCGAGGAGCTGGTGGCGGTACCGCTGCGCTGAGGGGACATCGCACGGAATGCAAGGAACGACAGGTTCCAGGCGAGCGCCTCACTTCGGGTCTTGCAGCAACTCCAACCTGCCGGTGGTGGTCTCCGAACTGAGCGCATCCTGGAGTGGTGGTAGCAGGAACTGACCGATGCCTTGTAAGACGTTGGTTTGGGCATCCACCGCTTGTCGAAGGACGCCGCTGAAGTTCACTTTGCGCTTTTTGGAAGCTTCCAGCAGTTCAAAACTGCCATTGAAAACCCCGCTGGCGGCGTTGATTTTTGCCTTCCACAAGGAGGCAACGGGGTTCGGCTGCAGGGCGACAAGGTGGTGGTTACGATCCAGAGTAGCCGAGTCCGGCAAATGGGATTTTGAGGGGCCGATGGCAGGATCGTAGTCCAACGCAAACCGCTCCACGCCGAGCAACGGGTGAAGCTGGACCGTTTTGCCCAAGGGGCGCCATGCATCCATTGCCAAGTTCACCTCCCAAGGCCCAAAGCCGGTTCGGTAACCCGGATCCTTGGAACTCGCGCTTTTCTTCCAGATGAGATCACTTTCCCGAGCCTGCCAAGTTGCCAGCATCACGGGATGTTCGATCATGCTCCAAGCGCCTCCGAAATGGGCATGCGCCCGTTTGTAGGGCTGCAAAAAGAGGCGATATCCCGCATTCACATCCATCGGCAGACTGGCAGTGAAGGGGGTGCCGTCGCCCAAGCGTCCTGTCATGCCCAGCCTGCCGCCGCCATCCACACCCGCTGATGCCCAGCCTGGTGCCGAGGGAGAGGCATCGTCCTCGACGGTTTGGAACGTTAAGGTGTAAGTGCCCGCTTGCGGGACAGGCAGGCTTTTCGTCAAGTCGCGGAGGCGAATGCCATCACGTGTTTCCGCGATGAGCATCCCATTTCGAAGCACTTCCACCTCCAGCCCTCCAAACAGACTCAGGGCCAGTTGCACTTCGTAGCTGGCAGCTTTCGAAGCCCGGGTCAGGCGCGTGCTCGCCTGCAGGCTTTCCGCATCCAAGGTGAGAGGCCCAGCCAGGGCCAGAGGACTGGCTTCCTCGCTCAAAACCAGTTTGGCGGTAAGGCTGCGACCGGTTGTTGGCACGGTCAGTTTCAGCAAGCCGGCAGGAGATCCGCTGTTGGGTTCACGCAGCAGGGCTTCGAAGTTCCCGACATGACCGCTCACCATCAGCGTGCCGGGGCGATGGATGAGCGTGTAGTTGCGGGCGGCGCCGCCACTGCTGGTGATGGGGTAGATGCCGGGAGGACTGCTGACCTTGGCCGGGGTGGTCACCTTGACGGCTGAGGTCAGGACCGTTTCCTTACGATCTGAGCCGAGAAAGCCGTTGATCGAGAACATCGGCTCGGGATTGGCCTGTCCCACCAGCCTGCGTTGATCCGCGACCTGCACGATGAGGGGAGCGGGTTTGATGACCAGAGTGCCCTTGCGGGTCACGCCAGCCGCCTCGGCCGCAACGGGGTAGCTGCCGGCATTCACGGGAGGTTCCGGGGTTGGCATCTTGTTCACCCAGTAAGTCACCTTCACCTCATCCCCGGCATTCACCACGGTGATGGGGCGCGGCGTGCCGTTGTAGGTTTGAACCAGATTGACTAGGGCCAAGTCGGCGGGGGTGACCAACTTCAGCACGCGAATGACGGGTTTGGCCGCTGCGTACTTGCCATCGCCTTCCTGACGTGCCTCGATGAGGATTGGATAGGGCCGATTGGGAAGCTGCCATTCATAGTTGAGAACCAAGTGGTTCTCGGTCAAGCTTGCCGGTCCGGAAAGAATCCGCAGCTTGACTGGCAAACCCGAAGAGGCCGTGGCGGTCAAGGGCAGGATGCCTCGGGCAAAGGGGATGGTGGAGGGAGGATTGAAGGTAATGGTCTGTGGCAACAGTTTGGGCGGCACCCCGTAGCCGCCGACTTGAAAGCGGATCTCGCCATGGAGCAGAGTTGAAGAAGCCAGTCGAACTTCCACCTGTCGGGCGCCTGGCTGGGTTGGGGCAAACCGAATCTCGAAGTGAACGCTACCCCCAGCGGGGATGGTCGCCGCAGGCGGCACACTGATCTGGAAGTCACTGGCGTGGTCGCCAAGGATCTCGACCAGGGGATGGCCGGTCAGTGCCACGGCAACAGGACCGGGATTTGTAAGCGTGAACCCTTGAGTGACGATCCGGCCCAGTGGCACGGGACCCAGATCCGTGCCATTGGACCTCTGCGGCAGGCTGTCAGCACAGGTG
>JAEYYS010000483.1 GCA_023428335.1 Verrucomicrobiota bacterium
GTCGTGTCCGCACGACCGGGGGTTTTTGTTTGCAAGCGGGCGCTCGATCGCCGTATTGGCAGCCATGGACTCTCCGCCCCTGAATTGGAACTCGCGCGCCCTCACCCGTGGCTGGCAGCGCGGCGTCAAATCCTTCTACTGGGGGCTGGGCTTTCAGGAGGCGGACTTCGACCGGCCGCAGATCGGCATCGCCACGCCGCTGCTCGACGGCAATCTCTGCAACCGCCACGCCTACGAGCTGGCGGGACACCTGCGCGAGGGCTGCGCCCAGGCCGGCCTGGCCGGGTTTCCGTTTGGCGTCTCGCCGGTGAGCGACAACATCACCCAAGGCCAGGAGGGCGGCGGCGCCTCGCTGGTGTCGCGCAACCTGATGGCCAACGGCGCCGAGATGGTCTGCAGCGCGCACGGATACGACGGCATGATCGGCGTGCATCACTGCGACAAAAACGGTCCGGCCTTCGCCATGGCCCTGGCGCGCTTGAATTACCCCGGACTCATCGTCAACGGCGGCAGCATCCTGCCCGGTTGCCATGCCGGTCGCCCGGTGACCATTCTCGATTCCTACGATGCCCAGGCCCAGGCCAATGCCGGTGTCATCAGCTACGAGGAGTCCGAGGCCGTCATCCGCGCCGCCTGCCCAGGCGTCGGCGGCTGCGGCATCGCCGCCTCCTTCAACACCTGGGGCATCGCCCTCGAGGCCATGGGCCTGAGCCTGCCTGACACCTCCTCGATTCCGGCGGCGGATGCCGCCAAAAAAGAGGACTGCCTGCGCGCCGGTGCAGCCCTGCGCCGCTTGCTCGAACTCAACCTGCGCCCGCGCGACATCCTCACCAAGGCCGCCCTCAGCAATGCCATGGCCGCCATGGCCGCCGCCGGGGGATCGACCAACGGCGTTCTGCACCTGCTCGCCCTGGCGCGCGAGGCCGGGGTCGACTTCACCCTGCGCGATGTCCAGGCGATCTGCCGGAAGACGCCGGTGTACTGCAACTTCGCACCGCGCGGCAAGGGCACCATGGCCGACCTGCATCGCATCGGTGGCACGGCGATGATGCTGCGCCATTTCTGGAAGGCTGGACTGCTCGACGGCTCCTGCCGCACGGTCACCGGTCAGACGCTGGAGGAAAACATCGCCGGCCGGCCCGATGTGCCCGCGAACCAGGAACTCATCGCGCCGCTCGGCCAGCCCTTCAAGGATTACGCCGACATGCAGGTCTGCTTTGGCAACGTCGCGCCGCACGGCATGGTCTTCAAGGTCTCGTCGATGCAGAGTCCGCGCTTCACGGGCCGTGCCATCTGCTTCAGCGACGCCCGCTCCGTCTCCGATGCCGCTGCTGCCGGCCTGATCCGGCCCGGCCACTTCGTCGTTCTGCGCGGCCTCGGCCCGGTTGCCGCCGGCATGCCCGAGGTGCTGGTCGCCAGCGCCGCGCTCGCCGTGCCTGAGCTCGATGGCAAGGTCGCCTTCCTCTCCGACACCCGTGTCTCCGGCGTCTCGCATGGCGCCATCGGCGTGCACTGCTCGCCCGAGGCGGCCTGCGGCGGCCCGATCGCCGCGGTGCGCGACGGCGATGAGATCAGCTTTGACCTGCTTGAGGGCACGATTGAGCTGCAGGCCGACCTGGCTGCGCGCGAGGCCGAGTGGCCGGCGCCGGTGCACGGGCGCGGCTATCTCGCCGATTTCGCGGCGACCGCGGCGCAGGCCCATGAGGGCTGCGTTTCCGCCTGGGTGCTGCGGGACAAGGCCTGACGCTATCGTCGCCGCCGTCCTGACAAACTGCTCCAGGGTGCCGGGTTGGATTGGCCGGCTGCTGGGTAGGGCGCCCTGTCCCCAGGGCGCCGGGTTTGGAAAGGATGGCCGCCCGCGGAATCCAGAATGGCGGGATTGGAGATCCAGAGCGGCGGGCTGAGGACAGCCCGCCCTACCCGGGCCGTCGCGACAAAACGCGCTTCGACATGCTTTGCCCTCGTCAGAGCGGGGGCGGCCGGTTACAATCAGGCTTCATGAATTCCGCGTGGTCCATCCGCCTGGTCCGGGCCCTGTTCTTTGCCCTCTTTGTTTTCACCGGCCTCACCATCGCGGTCGGCCTGCAGCTGCCCGCCTGGACCGGGGCGCTCACCGGTGCCGCGGTGATGGGGCTGCTGCTGCTGCTCGACACCCTGTTCGCGCGCTTCACCCTGCGCGACTTCTCGCATGCGACCTTTGGTCTCGCCATCGGCCTGTTCTGCGCCTGGCTGATCACCCGCATCGGCATCTTCCAGCTCGCTTATTTTCAGTCGATGCCCGCCGGTGAGGCGGTGCAGAACGTTGTCGAGATCCTCGTCTATGCCTCGCTCGCCTTCTTTGGCGTCACCTTCGCCCTGCGCAGCGACCGCGACCAATTCGCCTTCCTGATTCCGTACGTGCGCTTCCGGCGCGACAGCTCGGAGGGCGAGCCGCTGCTGCTGGCCGCCGATGTCGTGATCGATGGCCGCGTCGCCGAGGTGGCGCAGACTGGCTTTCTTGGCGGCACCATGGTGGTGCCGCGTTCGGTGCTCGACGAGCTGCGCCGACTGGCCGAGTCCGCCGATCCGGCGCAGGCCCTGCGCGGCCGGCGCGGCTTGGAGGTCATGGAAAAGCTGCGCAGCCTCGGCGCCCAGCGACTGTCGATCCATGAGGCGCCGCCCGGCGCCAGTGCGCGCGACGAGGCGGGCGACGCGGAACTCGTCGGCCTGGCCCGCGAACTCAACGCCCGCCTGCTCACCAACGACACCGGTCTGGCCAAGGTCGCGCGCCTGCGCGGCATCCCGGTACTCAGCTTCCACGAACTCAGTCAGGCCCTGCAGCCGCAGTTCCAGGCCGGGGATGAACTGCAGCTCGCCCTGGTCAAGCCGGGCAAGGAAAAGCATCAGGCGGTCGGCTACCTCGCCGACGGCACGATGATCGTCGTCAATCAGGCCGCCTCCTTCGTGGGGCAAACGGTGGACGTCGTCATCTCCGGCAGCCTCGCCACCTCCGCAGGACGCCTCATTTTCGCCGAGATGCGGCGCTGACAGCCCGGGCTTGCCGCGGCGGCGATTGCGCCGAGAGTTGCGCCATGGAGCTAGCCGATCTCGTCGCCCACCTCGATGCGCAACTGCGCCTGCGCGAACTGCCCGACTATGCCAATGCCGTCAACGGGCTGCAGCTCGCCAACCGCAGCGGCCGGGTGACACGGGTCGCTGCCGCCGTCGATGCCACCCTGCCGGTGGTGCGCAAGGCCGTCGACCAGCAGGCCGACCTGCTGGTCGTCCATCACGGCTTGTTTTGGAGCGGCCTGCAGCCTTGGACCGGCGCCGCCTTCGAACGCATGCGCCTGGCGATCGAGGCCGGCCTGGCCATCTACAGCGCCCATCTGCCGCTCGATGCCCATCCCGAGCACGGCAACAACGCCCGGCTCGCCGCGGCGCTCGGCCTTGAGCCCGATGGCGGCTTCCTGAACTACAAGGGACTCGATGTCGGGCTGACCTGCACGACCGAACTGCCGCGCGAGGAACTGGTCGCCCGCTTCACGACCGCCCTAGGCGGTGGTCGCGTCCATGTCTGCCCCGGTGGCCCGGCGGTCTGCCGGCGCATTGGCCTTTCCACCGGCGGCTCCGGCTCCGAGGTGGCGGCGGCGGCAGCCGCGGGCATCGACACCTTTCTCACCGGCGAAGGCCCGCATTGGAGCTACACCCTGGCCGAGGAACTCGGCATCAACGTGTTGTATGGCGGCCACTACGCCACCGAGACCTTTGGCGTGAAAGCCCTCGCCGCCGATCTTGAACAACGCTTCGGCCTGCCCTGGGGCTTTGTCGATCATCCGACGGGACTGTGAGGAGGAGGGGGTATGCACACGATTCCGCAACACCCCCTGGATCCGTCGCGGGCGGTGCCGACCCGCTGGCAGTCCTGCGTGTTTCGGGCCAAGGCGGCGGTTCATCAGGCATGCCGGGCCCTGCAGGACTGGCGCTGCGAGTTGCGCCAGCACTCGCGTGGCCAGCTCCTGGCAGGAATGGCGGTGACAGGCCAATGGACGTCGGAATTGCGGGCAGGGGATGGGTTGCCGGCACGCGAGTTGGAATTGCAGGAGGGCAAGGTGCGCAATCTGACGCTTGCCGCCACGGTTTTGGACGGGCTGGAGGTTCCAGCGGGGGAAGTGTGGAGCTTTTGGCGGCAGCTTGGCAGGGCGACCCGAAGCCGGGGGTTTGCCGAGGGCAGGGAGCTGCGGGAGGGGTGCATCATCCCGCAGATTGGCGGTGGCCTCTGCCAGCTCAGCGGGGCCATCTACAATGCGGCCTTGGAGGCGGGGCTGGAGATCGTCGAGCGCCATGCGCATTCTCACGCGGGCATCGGTTCGCTGGCCCGACTCGGGCGTGATGCCACGGTCTTCTGGAACTACGTGGACCTGCGCCTGCGCGCGTCGCAGCCCTGGCGCTTGGAGGTGGCCGTCGGTGCAACCCATCTTGAAGTGCGCATCCGTTGTCCTGAGCAACGGCCACGCACAGCAGCGGCCACCGACGCGGTGAACGTCTCAGCCTCACCCCTGAACTCCTGTGCCACCTGCGGTGTGGGTTCCTGCCATCGCAGCGAATGATCCCCACGGAGGATCGACGGAACCGCCGCTCGGCGCTTTCATTCACCCTCTCCAACTTGCGCCGGCCATGGACGTGGTCATGCTGGGTGCATGGCTTTTCTCGGCACCGATTTCTTTGAGCGCGACGTGCTGGCGGTGGCGCGCGATCTGGTCGGAACGGAACTCGTCTGGCAGGGCTGTTCGGGCATCATCGTCGAGACCGAGGCCTACGCCGCCGAGGGCGATCCGGCCTGTCATACGGCCTCGCGACCGAGTGCGCGCGAGTTCATGCAGCGGCACGCACCGGGGGCCGCCTACGTCTATTTCAACTATGGCATGTACTGGCTGTTCAACCTGCTGGTGAAGGGTGGTGGGCGCGACGGCCTGATCCTGGTGCGCGCGCTCGAGCCGCGGCGCGGGGTCGGGCTCATGCGCGAGCGGCGCGGCCGCGACCGACTGGAGGATCTCTGTTCGGGACCGGGCAAGCTGGCGCTGGCGCTCGGCATCGCCGGAACGCACCACGGCACCGCGCTGGCCGGTCGCGGTCGCCCCGCCGGCTGCGGCCTGCGCACCGCGGTCGACCAGATGGAGGTCGCCGCCGATGTCCGCGTTGGCATCCGCCAGGCGGCGGACTTTCCCTGGCGCTTTCTCGCCCCCGAAAGTGCGCATGTCAGCGTGCCGCTCGGACGGGTCAAGCCGCTGCGCTGACGGCGGCTTGGGCGTTGACAGCAGACGCCCGAACCTCAAGGGTCGCTCATGTCACCCCGTTTGCGGGCCTCCTGCATCATTCTGGGCTGCGCGGCCGGCTACGGCCTCGTTTGTCGCCTGCTCTTTGCCTTTCAACCACTGGAAGACTGGCTGCAGATTGTCTCGGGGGCCTTCATGTACAGCGTGCCGTTCAGCCTCGGTGCCCTGGTCTGCTTCCTGGGCTGGAAGCTCGACCGGCCCAGCCGGTTCTGGTCGCTGGTGGCACCGCCATTGACGATGCTGTTGCTGCTTGCCGGCAGTGTGCTGGTGGCTCTGGAGGCCTTGTTCTGTGCGCTCGTGGCGGCCCCGGTGGTGATACTTTTTGCCCTGTTGGGCGGCTGGCTCATGGGTGTGCTCTTGCGGCGACGGGATCGCAGCCGTCTGCAGATGGCGGCTTGGCTGCTGCTGCCCTATGGGGTGTCGCCTCTGGAACAAGCCTGGCAACAGCCGGACGAACAGCGTGTCATCCGCGATGTCATCGCCATCCGCGCGTCCGCGGAAGAGATTTGGCGGCAGATCCGCGAGGTGCCCACCATCCGTCCGGAGGAACTGCGCTGGCGCTGGATTTATGGCCTCGGCTTTCCGCGCCCTCTGGCGGCGACCCTCGATCGTGAAGGCGTCGGCGGTCGCCGGCTGGCCACCTTTGAGCGCAACGTCTCGTTTTATGAGGAGGTGACGGTCTGGCAGCCGCCGCAACGGCTGGCCTTCACCATCCGCGCCGATCCGGCCTTCATTCCGCGCACGGCCTTTGACGAACACATCATCGTCGGCGGACGCTTTTACGACGTGCTCGATGGCACCTACACGATCGAAGCCCGCGGGGACGGCTCCTGCCTGCTGCACCTCGCCAGCACGCATCGTCTGTCGACCGTCTTCAATCGCTACGCCGGCTGGTGGAGCGAATGGGTCATGCACCAGATCCAAGGCTCCATCCTGGAGGTCATCCGCGCCCGCTGCGAGCGCGACTGAGGCACTTCAAAAGACGCCACCACCGAGGAAGAGGCGCAGCGCGGCGACGAGGGCCACGGCGACGTTGATGGTCAGGCCGATCTTGCGTTTGGGGAAGGCACCGAAGATGATGCCGACGATGCTGCCGAGCAGGGTCGCCCACAGCGTCCAGCCGAAGAACGGGACCAGCCCGGGCAGGAGCAGGATGGCGCAGACGAGGCCGATGAGGACGGAGAGCGTTTGCATGGTGGTGTACCGAGCCGCTCCCGGCGGGTCGGTGCAACGGGAAAATCGCGCGGATTTTGGAACCGGTGCGCGGCTCAAGCGAGGGCCTGCCAGGCCTCGCGCAGGGCGGTCTCGGTTTCCTCCCAGCCCATGCAGGCGTCGGTGATCGACTGGCCGCGGACGAGCGAGGCCAGCGGTGCGGGGAATTTCTGGCTGCCACCGACGAGGTTGCTTTCGAGCATGGCACCGACGACCGCCGTTTCGCCGGCGGCGCGCTGGCGGACGATCTCGCGGAAGACCGCCGGCATGCGGCGGTGGTCCTTGGCGCAGTTGCCGTGGCTGGCGTCGATGACAATCGCCGGTGGCAGGCCGGCTTCGGCGAGCGCGGTGCGGGTTTCGGCGACATCATCGGCGCCGTAGTTGGGGCCGCCTTCACCGCCGCGCAGGATGAGGTGGCAGTCGGGATTGCCGCGGGTGCGCACCGCCGAGGCAACGCCGTCGGCACTGACGCCGAGGAAGGTCTGCGGCTGCAGGGCCGCCTTGATGGCGTTGAGAGCGGGGGCGATGTGGCCGTAGGAGCCGTTCTTGAAGCCGAGCGGCATCGACAGGCCCGAGGCCATCTGCCGGTGGGTCTGCGACTCGGTCGTGCGCGCGCCGATGGCGCTCCAGCAGACGAGGTCGGCGATGTACTGCGGCGTGATCGGATCGAGCAGCTCGGTGGCGGTGGGCAGGCCGAGGTCGAGCACCTTGCCGAGCAGGCGGCGCGCCAGGCGCAGGCCGGCGGGCAGGTCGCAACTGCCATCGAGATGCGGATCCATGATCAGGCCCTTCCAGCCGACCGTCGTGCGCGGCTTTTCAAAGTAGACGCGCATCACCAGGAACAGTCGGTCGGACAGCTCGCGGGCGAGGCCGGCCAGGCGGGCGGCATATTCGAGGCCGGCCTCGGGATCGTGGATCGAGCAGGGGCCGCAGACCACCAGGAAACGCCGGTCGCTCCCCTTGAGGATGGCGCGGATCGACTCGCGACTGGCTTCGACAAAGGCGAGCTGGGCGGGGGTCGGCGGCTGTTCCGCGATCAGCGCCGCCGGTGCGGGCAGGGGCGTGTTCGAGGCGATGTGGAGGTCGGCGGTGGCGCTCATGGCAGAATTTCGCCGCGGCGCAAACGGCCCCGGTAGCCGGGTGGCGCACCCCTCAGGATTCGAACCTGAAACCTTCTGATCCGTAGTCAGATGCTCTAATCCGTTGAGCTAGGGGTGCTGGGACCCGCAGGGCGGGCTCAACACGGTTTCGCGTGCGAAGGAGTAGATTAGCGGGGACCGCCGATTTGTCAAACGGCCAGACGCAAAAGTTTGGGGAGTTTTGGGCGAGGTGGGAAAGGCATGCCTGAAGCTAGGGAGGGCTGTCACCAGTCCGCCGTTCCAGATCCTGCGGGGGAACCCGGCGCCCTGGGGACAGGGCGGCCCTGTCGGTGGCGCCTAGGGGTTGCAGATCTCTGCGGCCAACTGGCGCAGGCCGGTGCTGAGCAGGCGCCAGTCGGAGCCGTGGAAAAGCAGGGCGGCGCCTTCGCGCTGGCATTGTTGGGCGTGCTCGCGGTCGAAGCAGGTGGCGACCCAGCCCTTGCCGGCGGCTGTGGCGGCGGCGCGCAGGCGCTGTTGGGCGGCGGCGACCTCGGGATGCCGGATCTGGCCAGCGAGACCGAGGCTGCAACTGAAGTCGGCTGGTCCGAGCATGAGGAAGTCGATGCCGGGCACGGCGGCGATGGCCTCCGCCTGGTCGAGCGCGGCCGGGCTTTCGATCTGGGCGATGATGTAGGTCTCGGTGTTGGCCTGCGCGACGTATTCAGCGGCGGGGGTCAGGCCGAAGGGGTTGTCGGGGCTGATGCCGTCCAACCCGCGTTCGCCGAGCGGCGGAAACTTCGCCCAGAGCACGACCTCGGCGGCCTCGGCCGCGGATTCGCAGCGCGGGTACATGAGGCCGCGGGCGCCGGCTTCGAGCAGGCGCGCCATGCGCGCGAACTCGCCCTTGCCGGGGCGGGCGACGATGTCGGCCGAGCCACCGGCGCGGGCCGCGCGGATCAGTTCGGCGGCGGTTTCCACGCTCAGGCGCTGGTGCTCAAGGTCGAGCCAGAGGGCGTCGAAGCCGAGTTGGGCGGCGAATTCCGCCACGGTGGGATCGACGAGGCGGACGGCGACGCCGTGGGCGGCCTGGCCGGCGCGCCGGCGGGCGAGGACTTGGCTGGGACGGACAGGCATGCGCCAGTGTCGCCGGTCCGGCCGGTTTGACAAGCGCGGGCGGGGTCAGCCTTGGCGCAGGCCAACCGTGAATTTGCTATCAAAATGTTCTCAATGGATCATTCCAGGCCCCTCTCACAGCGTACGTAGCAGGCGCAGGGTTTCCTCAAGCTGCTTGTGGCCGAGGCGCTCGTTCAGGCGCGGGAATTTGCCGCCGGGCATGACGAGCTGGCCGTGGCGGGTGAGCATGAGTTTGCGGTCCTTGATCTCGATCGCGGTGATGCCGACGTGGGCGGCGGCGAGGCGGATGGAGGCACAGGTGAGCAGGTTGCGCACGGCGTGCGGCAGGCGGTCGCCAAACTGGTCGCGCCACTGGCTTTCCAACTCATCGAGTTCGCGCCGCGTCATCACCTCGCCGAGCTGGCGGTAGGCGGTGATGCGCAGGCGGGCGTCCTCGATGAAGGCGGCGGGCAGGAAGGCGGGCGTGGCGCCGGGCAGGCCGTCGAGATGGGCCTCGCTCTGGACGAGGAAATCGGCGCGCAGGCCGACCTCGACCGGCCGCGGCACGCGCCGGCCCTGCAGGCGGGCGACGCTCTGCTTGAGCATCTGGCAGTACATGTCGAAGCCGACCGCGGCGATGTGGCCGCTCTGTTCGGTGCCGAGCAGGTTGCCGGCGCCGCGGATTTCGAGGTCGCGCAGGGCGATTTTGAAGCCGCTGCCGAGGCCGGTGTACTGCTGGATGGCGTTGACGCGCTTGCGGGCGTCGCCGGCGGTGACGGCCTCGCGCGGCAGCAGCAGGTAGGCGTGGGCGAGCGCACCGCCGCGGCCGACGCGCCCGCGCAACTGATACAGGTCGGCCAGGCCGAAGCGGTCGGCGCGGTCGATGAGGATGGTGTTGGCGTTCGGGATGTCGACCCCGCTCTCGATGATGGTGGTGCAGACAAGCACGTCGGCGCGGCCGTCGACGAAGGTGTGCATGACGTCCTCGAGCAGTTCCTCGTCCATCTGGCCGTGGCCGGTGATGACACGGGCGCGCGGGCAGAGTTCGCGGATGCGCTGGGCGACCTTTTCGATGGTCATGACCCGGTTGTGCAGGAAGAACACCTGGCCGCCGCGGTCGAGTTCGGCGTCGATGGCTTGGCGGATGACGCGCTCGTCGTAGGGGCAGACGACGGTCTGCACGGCCTGCTTGCTCGGCGGCGGTGTTTCGATGGTGCTCATGTCGCGCATGCCCATGAGGCCGAGGTAGAGGGTGCGCGGGATGGGGGTGGCGCTGAGGGTGAGCACGTCGACGAGGCGGAACAGCTCCTTGAAGCGCTCCTTGTGGCGGACGCCGAAGCGCTGCTCCTCGTCGATCACGACCAGGCCGAGGTCCTTGAACTGGACGTCCTTGGAGATGACCCGGTGGGTGCCGACGACGATGTCGACGCTGCCGTCGCGCACGCCGGCGAGGATGGATTTCTCGCGCTTCTTCGGGGTCAGCCGGCAGAGCATCTCGACGGTGACCGGGAACTCGCTCATGCGCTCGCGCAGGGTGCTCCAGTGCTGACGGGCGAGCACGGTGGTGGGCACGAGGATGGCGGCCTGCTTGCCGCCCATGACGGCCTTGAAGGCGGCGCGGATCGCCACCTCGGTCTTGCCGAAACCGACGTCGGCGCAGAGCAGGCGGTCCATCGGCCGGTCCGATTCCATGTCGCGCTTGATCTCCTCGACGCAGCGCAGCTGGTCGGGTGTCTCATGGTAGAGGAAGGAGTCCTCAAACTCGGCCTGCCATTTCGTGTCGGGCGGATGCGTGCAGCCCTTCAGGCTCTGGCGTTCGGCGCTGATGCTGAGCATGCGCGCGGCGAAGGCCTCGACGCTTTTTTCGGCGCTGCGGCGGGTCTTCTGCCAGGAGCCGCCGCCGAGCTTGCTGAGCGTGGGCGCGCGGCCGCCGATGCCGACGTAGCGGCTGACCTGGTGGGCCTGTGCTACCGGCACGAAGAGTTTGGCGCCCTCGGCGTAGTGCAGCACCAGCACCTCCTCGCTGCGGCCGCCGGCGCTGCGCTGCTCGAGGCCGCCGTAGCGGGCGATGCCGTGCTCGAGGTGCACGACGATGTCGCCGGCGTTCAACTCGCGCAGCACGTCGCGCGCCTTGCGCAGCGTTTCGGGGTCGTCGAGCTTGGAGCCGCGCACGCGGCGGGTCGGCGCGTGGCGACCGAAGATCTCGGCGCCGCTGAGCACGGCCAGGCGGGCGGCCGGCACGGTGAAGCCGCGGTACAGCAGGCCGAGCGCGGTTTCGAATTCACCCGCCTGCAGGCCGGGCGCCAGTTCGGCGAAGCGTTCGCGCTCGGCTTCGTTGTGGAAGACGACGACGACCCGCCAGCCCTCGGCGCGCCACTCGCGCACCTGGCGGGCGAGCTGGTCGCGCCGCGCCTCGTGCAGAACGAAGTCGGAGGCATCGAAAACGCCGAGCGGGTTGGCGTGGATGGCGGCCGTGAAGTCCTCGGGGCTGGCGGTGTCGGAGGGGTGGCTGGCGATGCGCGCGGCGGCGGCGAGACCGGAGTCGACGGCGACCTCGACGATGAGGTCCTGCGGGCGCAGGTGGTCGCGAATCCGGCCGATGGTTTCGCCCTCGTCGGCCTGCAGCAGCAGGTCGGTGTGTTCGAGCCGGCGCACCGAGGCCTGGTGATGCAGGTCGAAGGCGCGGATCGACTCAATGCTGTCGTCGAACCATTCGAGGCGCAGGGGTTCCTCGGCCTGCCAGGGGAAGAGGTCGACGATGCCGCCGCGGCGGGCGAACTGGCCGCGCTCGGTAACCACTGGCACGCGTTCGCAGCCGGCCTGTTCGAGTTCGGTGAGAAAGGCCTCCAGGGGCAGCTCCATGCCGGCGGTGAGGCGGCGACGCCGCTCTGCGAGGCGGGCTGGGGCGGGTGCTTCCTCGTCGAGGCTGTCGGCGCAGAGCACGAGCGCGTGCGCGCCGTTCGCCTCCTGCCAGCGGGCGAGGGTGGCGACCCGCTCCGCGGCGAGGTCGGGGTCGGGCAGGGCGGCGTCGACCGGGGGGCGCAGGCGCGGGCAGTACAGGGCCGGGGTGCCCCAGACGGCGAGGCCGGCGTGCAGGGCATCCTGGCTGCGGGCATCGGCGCAGAGCAGCCAGACGCGGCGGTCGGGCGCGCGGCGGGCGAAGTGTTCGAGGATCACCGCGGCGGCAAAGGGGAAAGCCTCGGGGGTGACATGTTCGAGTTGCAGCACCGGTCCCGGCAGATGCGGCGCCAGGGCCTCGGCGGTGGTGGTCACCAGGGCACGGAGCAACTCCCGCCCACGATCGGGGGCGGCTGGCACGAGCTGGGCCTGGGGCACTGCCTTGTCCAAGAGGGAGGAGGGAACGTGCCGCGACGGCGGCGGGGCGCGACGATTATTTTCCGGCTTGAGTTGGCGGCGTTTTTCTGATGCAATGGCGGCAAATCCAACCGGAGGTTCTCATGAGCACACGACGATTCAGGGCATGGATGGCGGTGGGCATTCTGGGGCTGGGTGTCGGCGGAGCCGGCATTGCGAATGACACGCAGGCGCTGTTCCAGATGGGGCGCGCGGCCTTTTACAAGGGCGACTTCGAGCAGGCGCACGAGCTGTTGAAGCAGGTCGAGGCGCGGCAGCCGAATCACTTCGAGACCAAGGCCCTGCTGGCGCAGATTCGTGCACAGATGAAGCCTGGCACCAGTTCGCTGAAGAAGACCTATGCCGGTGTGAACCTCGCCAAGGTCGAATTCGCCGAGGTCACCCTCGACGAGGCCACGCAGGCCCTGCGCGCCCTGGCCAAAAACGCCACCGAGGGCCGGGTCACGCCGAACTTCCTCATCAAGGGCGAGGAACTGAAGACCAAGGTGGTCAGCCTGAGCCTGGAGGGCATCCCGCTCAGCGAGGCGATCGAGTACCTCGGCCAGTTGAGCGGTGCGCGCGTCGTCTACGAGG
>JAEYYS010000489.1 GCA_023428335.1 Verrucomicrobiota bacterium
CAGCGAGATCGGCCGCGCCCTGCGCCTGGCCATCGAGACCTTCGAGAAAAACCCGGCGCGCAACCACGGCCTCATCCTGTTCAGCGATGGCGGTGAACCCGATGCCGAGGTGCGCAGCCTCGCCGAGCAGGCCGCCAAAAAGAACATCCTCGTGCTCACCGTCGGCGTCGGCACCGAGAGCGGCGCCCTCATCCCCGATCCGGATCCCGAGCGCGCCGGCGAGTACGTGCGCGACGCCGAGGGCAACGTCGTGCGCACCCGCTTGGAGGAATCCGTGCTGGTCGAGATCGCCCGCCTCACCCGCGGCCGCCACCTCCGCCTTGGTTCCCAGCCACTCGCCGCCGGCGTGGTGCGCGACCTGCTCTCCGCCCTGCAGGCCCAGGCCAATGAAGCCCGGCAAATTGTCAAACCCATCGAACGTTATCAATGGCCGTTGTCTATGGGAGTACTGCTGCTCATGATCGCCTGGTTCCTCCGCCCCTCTCCGTCGCCCCGTCCGGCCCGTGCCCTGCCGGCGGTCGCCGCCCTCTTCCTGTTCGCTGCACCACCGGCCGAAGCCGCCCCGTTCTGGGCCTCGTGGTTCGGTCGCGGAAGCGACAGTGCCGAGCGCGCCCGCGAGGCCTTTGCCCAAAGCGATCCCAAGCAGGCCGCGGACCTGCTCGACCGCAGCCTGCGCGAGGGACTGCCCGACCGCCTGCGCCCGGGTTTTGCCCAGGCGCTTGGTTACTCGGCCTTCCAGGCCAAGGATTTCGATCGGGCGGTCGCCGGCTTCAGCCAGGCCCTGCAGGAGGAGGATCCGGCCCTGCGCGAACGCGCCCACCAGGGGCTGGCGCACAGTTTGTATGACCAGGGCGATCAGGCCCTGGCCAAGCAGCCGAAGTTCACCGTGCGCGCCTGGCGCGATTCCGTGCGCCATTTCGACGCCGCCCTCGAACACAATCCGCAGGATGTCGCCCTGCGCGAGAACCGCGAGTTCGTGCAGAAGCGCCTGGAGGAACTGCAGGAGCAGATCAACCAGCAGGAACAGAAGCAAAAGGGCGACAAAAAGAAGGGCGAAAAGGGTGAAAAAGGGGAAGAGGGCGAGGAAGGTGAAGAAGGCGAGGCCGGCGACAAGGACGGCCAGGGCAAGGACCGCAGTCGCAAGGAAAGCCTCGGCAAGAAGGAGGAGGGCGAAGGCGAGGAGGAGGAACTGCCCGAGGGCCAGATCCAGGCCGCCAATCAGGGCGAGGAAGGGCAGGAGGGTGAAGAACAGGCCGAGTCCGGTGACGATGGCCAGAATGAGGCGACCGGTTTCAGCCGCAACGAGGCGCGCGCCTTCCTGCGCACCTATGCCGACGACCAGAAAAAAGCGCAGTTGGTGCGCCCGCGCGACCCGGCGGTGAACGGGAAGGACTGGTGACCCATCATGACTGGCCGATTTGATTTTCGTTTCCTCCTCCCGGTGCTGATCCTGGCCGCTTCGGCGTGCCTGCAGGCTCAGGAGATCAGTGCCCGCGTCGTGCCCGGCACCGCGCGCCCCAACCAGATCCTCAGCTACGTCGTCGAGGTGCGCGACGGCCAGATCGAGTCGTTTAGCAACCAGCTGCGCCTGCCCCTGCAGATCCAGCAGACCTCCGTCGCCTCCACCTCCACCCAGGTCAGCATCGTCAATGGCCAGCGCTCGACCTCGGTGCGTCTGAGCTGGGGCATCATGCCGCTTGAACCGGGTGAGTTTGTCATCCCTGCCCAAGAACTTGCGGTTGGCGGTCGCACCCTTGTCACCAACGAGGTCAAACTCGTCGTCGAACAGGGCGGGGCACCGGTCGCGGCCGGCGACGACGCCCTGCAGCCGATCCTGCAGATCGAGCCGGGCCGCAAGGAGATCTTCCAGGGCGAGGTCATGCAGCTCAACTGCAGCCTGTACGTGCCGCGCCAGTTGCAGCTGCGCCGGCTTGGCCTCGTCGAGATCGAGAAAAGCGATTTCGCCATCGCCCGCTTCCCGCAGCAGAGCGACCAGACCATGACCACCATCGATGGCGTCGGTTACTACGTGCTCACCTTCCGAAGCACCCTCTCCTCGCTGCGCACCGGCGAATTGAAGGTCGGTCCGGCCACCATGGAGATCCTCGTTGATGTGCCGATCGAGAATGCCGGTCGCCAGGGCAATTTTCCGCCCGGCTTTCCCCCCGGTTTCTTCAATGTGCCCACCGAACCGCGCAAACTGACGGTGAAGAGCCAGGCAGTGACCCTCAAGGTGCTGTCGCTGCCCGAGGAAGGGCGACCGGAAAACTTCAGCGGCGCGGTCGGCGAGTTCACCATCACCGCCAATGCCACGCCGACAACCTTGACGGTCGGCGATCCGCTGGCGGTGGATCTGGTGGTGTCGGGCTCCGGCAACTTCGATGCGCTCACCGAACCGCGCCTGCTCGAACAGGGCGGCTGGAAGCCCTACCCGGCCAAGCGCTATGCCATCGAGGGCAACCTCGACCAAAACCAGACGCCGACCCTGGAACGCAAGATCGGTTTCTCCCAGGTCTTCATCCCCGAGGCCGTGCACCGCGAGCTGCCGCCCTTTGAGATCAACTTCTTCAATCCCGGCACGCGTCAGTACGTCACCCTGCGCACCGCAGCCATCCCGCTTGCCATGACCCCGGCGCCGGCCGTCGCTGCCACGGAATCCGCCCAGGGCGCGATCACCGTCGATACCGCGCCGCCGCCGGTCGCCGATCCGCAGCCGGAGTTGGCCGACATCGTCATCCGTCCGCGACCCGACGCCCGCTGGCTGGCGCCCACCGGCACGATGCTGCTGCAGAATCGCCTGTTCTGGAGCGTGCAGGCCGCGCCCGTGGGCCTGCTTGCCATCGCCTTCGTCGCCGCCTGGGTGCGTCGCCGTCGCGAGACCCTGGAGTCCGGTCGCGCCGGCGAACTGCGCCGCGCCTGGGCACCGCTGGAAGCCGCCTCGCGCCTGTCGGATGCTGACTTCCTCCACCACGCCGCGCAGTTCCTCCATGTCGCCCAGGGCCTCGACCGCGTCGAGGATCCGGACCTGCGTCGCCTGCTCGAACGCTACCAGTCGCTCAACTTCGCCCCCACCCCGGAAGCACCGCTGGAAAAGGCCGAACGCTCGCGCCTGCTCGGCCGCCTGCGCCGCCTCTTCCAGGAATCGCTGGCCCGCGCCGCTGTGCTGCTTCTGCTGCTGGCCACCGCCCCGCTCGCTGCCGCTGAGGACACCCCTGATGCCGTCTACCGCGAGGCCGTGGCGCTGTTGGAAAAGGGCGATTTCGGTCGCGCCCAGTACCTCGCCGAGGGACTCACCAAGCGCGAGCCGGCCGTGCTCGGGGCCGACCTCTTTGAAGTCATCGGCCATGCCCGTTATCGACAGGAGGATCCGGGGCGCGCGGCGCTTTGGTACCAGCGCGCGCAGTTGCTCGACGGCCGTTCGCCCGAGCTGCGCCAGAACCTGCGCCACCTGTTTGAGCAGTATCGCTTCCTGAGCTTTGGCGACACCTCAACGCTCGCCGGCTGGAGCCTCAAGCTGACGCTCAATGAATGGCTGCTGCTCGCCGCCGCCGGCCTCTGGCTGACCCTGCTGCCGCTCACCTGGCGCGTGCTGTCCCGTCGCAGCAGAATA
>JAEYYS010000132.1 GCA_023428335.1 Verrucomicrobiota bacterium
CGCGGGGGCGGGGGGGGGGCCCGGGGCGCGCCCGGGGGGGGCCCGACGCGGGCGGCGCGAGTATCCCCGGCGCGTGGCGGGTGTCAATTGCCGATGCCCGGCGCATCTGCGGTTGAATCGGCGCGGCTTCTTCGGTGATATGGGCCATGCCTGTGCGCGCCCTTTTCCGCCTGCTCCCCGTTCTCGCCCTGACGGCCGCGACCGCGTTCGGTGCGGAGGAGGCGGACTTTTACCGGATCACGACCTTTGCCACCCCGCCGGAGACGGCCCTGGAGGTGGGATCGATCGAGCTGCTGGCAGATGGTCGGCTGGCGGTGGGCACGCGTCGCGGTGAGGTTTGGCTGGTGCGCGGTGCCGAACAGGCGGATCGGGCGAAGCTGCAGTATCAGTTGTTTGCCTCCGGCCTGCATGAGGTGCTGGGGCTGGCCGTCAAGGACGGCGACCTGTATGCGACGACGCGCTACGAGGTGACCCGCCTGCGCGATGAGGATGGCGATGGCCGGGCGGATGTGGTGGAACCCTACAGCCGGCCCTGGGCGGTGTCGGGCGATTACCATGAGTATGCCTTTGGCTCGCGTTTTGATGCGCAGGGCGATCTCTGGGTGGGGCTGTGCCTGACCGGATCGTTCACCAGTGCGGTGCCCTGGCGCGGCTGGGTGCTGCGGGTACGACCCGATGGCAGCCTGCTGCCCACCTGTGGCGGCATTCGCAGCCCGGGCGGATTCGGTTTTGATGCCGAAGGCCAGGTGTACATGACCGACAACCAGGGCCCCTGGCGTGGGTCGTCGAGTCTGCATCACCTGGTGCCCGGCAGTTTCCAGGGCCATCCCGGCGGCAATGCCTGGTATGAACAGGCGCCGAACATGGGGCCGCGACCCAAGGACCCGCCACCCGAGGCCTTTCTGGAAGGCCGCAAGCGTGGGCAGCCCCGGCCCGGCGGTGATCCGGTGCGACTGGTGGAACAGCGGGCGCAGATCAAGCAACTGCTGCCGCCGGCAGTGTATCTGGTGCATGGCAAGATCGGCAATTCGCCAACCTTCATTGTTTGCGACGAGAGCGGCGGCAAGTTTGGTCCCTTCGGCAAGCAGCTCTTCATTGCCGACCAAAGCCACAGCAATGTCAGCCGTGTCTATCTGGAGACGGTCAACGGCATCCGTCAGGGCGTGGTCTTCCCGTTCCGGGGCGGCTTTGCCAGCGGCCTGGTTGGGGGTCGCATGAATGCGGCGGGGCAGTTGTTTGTCGGCGGCAGCGACCGCGGCTGGGGCGCGCGCGGCGGCAAGCCCTGGTGCTTTGAGAAGCTGGAGTGGACCGGCAAGCTGCCGTTTGAGGTGCATGAGATGCGCGCCAAGCCGGATGGCTTTGAGTTGACCTTCACGGAGCCGGTCGATGCGAAAGCGGCGGGCAATCCGGCCAGTTACTCGATGCGCGCCTTCACCTATGCCTACCGCGAGGACTACGGCGGTCCGGAGGTCGATGAGGTGCTGCCGGCGATCACTGCAGCCCAGGTGGCGGCGGATGGGCGGTCGGTGCGGCTGACGGTGTCGCAACTGACCCGCGGTCATGTCCATGAGCTGCATCTCGATGGCGTCCGCAATGCCCGCGGCGAGCCCCTGCTGCACGCGCAGGCCTATTACACCCTCAACGAGATTCCGTCGCGCTGACGCGGCGGCGTCTTTTCGCGGCGGGGCGCAAGCCGCAGTGGACAAGGCCGCGGCGGGCGGGCTAGCCTGCGCGACCATGCCTCCCGTTCGCAAAGCTGTCATTCCCGCCGCCGGATTCGGCACCCGCTTCCTGCCCGTCGCCAAGGCGGTGCCCAAGGAAATGCTGCCGCTGGTCGACAAGCCGGTCATTCAATATGTGGTCGAGGAGGCGGTGGCCTCGGGCATCACCGACATCCTGATCGTCATCAGCCGCGGCAAGCGCGCCATTGAGGAGCACTTCCATCCGTCGCCCGAACTCGAGGCCGAACTGGAGGCCAAGGGTCGCACGGCCGAGCTGGAGGAGCTGCGCCGGCTGCATCAGATGGCGCGCATCCATTATGTCTGGCAGCCGCGCATGGGCGGACTGGGCGATGCCGTGCTGCAGGCGCGGGAGCATGTCGGCGATGAGCCGTTTGCCGTGCTGCTTGGCGACACCGTGGTCAGCACCGAGGGTGCGCCTTTGACCCGGCAGCTCGCGGATGTCGTCGAGACGCACGGTGGCAGTGCCGTGGCCCTGCAGGAGGTGGCGGCGGAGAAGGTGAGCCGTTATGGCATCCTCGGCGGGCCGGAGGTCGCCCCGGACCTGTTCCGCGCCGAGGTGTTCGTCGAAAAGCCGTCGCCCGCGGAAGCGCCCTCGCGGCTGGCGGTGAGCGCCCGCTATGTGCTGTCGCCCGGCATCTTCCGGCAGCTGGAGCAGACCCCGCGCGGCCGGGGCGGGGAAGTGCAACTGACCGATGCCATGGCGGCGCTGATGCAGGTGGAGGCCCTGCACGGCTTGCGTTACAAGGGGCAGCGCCACGACATCGGCAACAAGCTCGACTTCATCCTGGCCAACGCCCGCTTTGGCCTGGCGCGACCGGACATTGGCCCGGCCCTGCGCCAGGGGCTGGCCGACCTGCTGGAATAAACCGGGGGTCCGCATGGGGCTTTCGTTGACAAACCCCCGCTGCGCTCCTTTTTACTTCCCCTTCACGAACTTTTCCCCAACCCTCAGACCGCCCCTCTCCCTATGGACTTCATCGCCAAAACCGTCGCCGAGCTGTCGCCTTCCATGACCCTGTCGATCACCAGCCAGGCCAAGGCGCTCAAGAAGCAGGGCGTGGACGTGCTGAGCTTTGGTGCGGGTGAACCCGACTTCAACACCCCGGCCCACATCACCCAGGCGGCGATCGACGCCCTCAACGGCGGTCAGACCCGTTACACCGAGAGCGCCGGCCTGCTCGAACTGCGCGAGGCCATCGCCGCCAAGCTGCTGATCGACAACAACCTGCAGTACGATCCCTCGCAGATCAGCGTCAACTGCGGTGCCAAGCATTCCTGCTTCAACGCCATCGCCGCCACCATCAATCCGGGCGACGAAGTCATCATTCCCGCCCCCTACTGGACCAGCTACCCGGAGATGGTGAAGCTGGTCGGTGGTGTGCCGGTCGTTGTCGAGACCAAGGCCGAGAACGGCTGGAAGATCACCGCCGATGAGTTCCAGGACGCCATGTCCCCGCTCACCAAGATGATCATCCTCAACAGCCCGGGCAACCCGACCGGCTCGGTTTATACCCGCGAAGAACTGGAAGCCATCGGTGAGATCGCTGCCGGCGAGGACATCCTCATTCTGTCCGACGAAATCTACGAGAAGCTGGTCTATGGCGAGCAGAAGCACATCAGCATCGCCAGCCTGAGCAAGGAGATCTTCGACCTGACGATCACCATCAACGGCTTCTCCAAGGCCTATGCCATGACCGGCTGGCGCCTCGGCTACACCGCCGCGCCGAAGAAGATCGCCGACGCCATCGACACGATCCAGAGCCACACGACCAGCAACCCGACGACCTTCGCCCAGTATGGGGCCATCGCCGCGCTGCAGGGCGACCAGCAGATCGTTGCCGACATGCGCGACGAGTTCGACGTCCGCCGTCAATACATGCTCAGCCGCCTGCAGGCGATCAAGAACGTCCGCGTCGTTGAGCCGCAGGGCGCCTTCTACTTCCTGGTCAACGTTGAGCCCATGGGCATCAAGTCGATCAACTTCTGCGAGAAGCTGCTCAGCAAGGCCAAGGTGGCCGCCGTTCCCGGCGTCGCCTTCGGCACCGAGAACACGATCCGCTTCAGCTACGCCACCGGCCTCGACGTCATCAACGCCGGCATGGACCGCTTCGAAGAATTCTGCGCGCAGCACTGAGGCTGACGCGTCGCGAAACCCGCCACTGGAACCCTCAACGACACCAACACCATGGGCCGCATCTACAACAACATCGTCGAAACCGTGGGTCGCACCCCGCTGGTCAAGTTGAACAAGGTCACCGAGGGCGTCGGCGCCACCGTCGCTCTCAAGTGCGAGTTCTTCAACCCGCTGGGCAGCGTCAAGGACCGCATCGGCATGGCGATGATTGAGGACGCGGAACAGCGCGGCCTGATCACCAAGGACACCGTCATTGTCGAGCCGACCAGCGGCAACACCGGCATCGCCCTCGCCTTTGTCGCGGCGGCCAAGGGTTACAAGCTGATCCTGACCATGCCCGAGACGATGAGCGTGGAGCGCCGCACCCTGCTCGCCCTGCTCGGCGCCGACCTCGTTTTGACGCCTGGCCCGCAGGGCATGAAGGGCGCCATCGCCAAGGCCGAGGAAATCCTCAAGGAGACCCCGCATGCCTGGATGCCCCAGCAGTTCGAGAACCCGGCCAACCCGGCCGTGCACATGAAGACCACCGCCGAGGAGATCTGGGAAGACACCAACGGCGCGGTCGACATCCTCGTCTCTGCCGTCGGCACCGGCGGCACCATCACCGGCTGTGTGGAAGCCATCAAACCGCGCAAGCCCTCCTTTGAGGCCGTTGCCGTTGAGCCCGACGCCTCGCCGGTCATCAACCAGACGCTCGCCGGTGAACCCGTGCAGCCGGGTCCGCACAAGATCCAGGGCACCGGCGCCGGTTTCGTGCCGAAGAACCTTCACCTCAAGGACAGCGCCGGCAATCCGCAGATCGTCGAGTGCATCAAGGTCTCCAATGACGAGGCTTTCGTCATGGCCCGCCGCCTGGCTGCCGAGGAAGGCATCCTCGCCGGCATCAGCACCGGCGCCAACGTCGTCGCCGCCCTGCGCATCGCCGCCCGCCCGGAAAACGCCGGCAAGCTGATCGTCACCATCGGCTGCTCGACCGGTGAACGCTACCTGTCCACCGCGCTCGCCGACGAGGCGCGCGCCAAGGTCGGCGCCTGAGATTTCCCTCCCACCCCCTGTTGTTCCTGGTTCATGTCCGATCATCCCGCCCCGACCGATTCCCTTGAGACTGCGACTCCGCTGGAGGCGTTTCTCGAAAAGAACTTCAAGAAACTCCTGTTCGG
>JAEYYS010000237.1 GCA_023428335.1 Verrucomicrobiota bacterium
ACCATGAACAAACGCGACCTGGACAACACCCTGGCGATCTTCAAGCGGGAGTTTCTCTCCTACTTCAATTCGCCGGTTCTGTACGTCATCGTGGTGATCTACCTGCTGGCCTCGATGGGCTTCACCTTCTTCTTCGGCAGGTTCCTCGAGTCGGACAACGCTTCGCTGACCCAGCCCTTCTTCTTCTGGCATCCCTGGATCTACATCGTGCTGGCGCCCGCCGTCGGCATGCGCCTGTGGTCCGAGGAACACCGCCTCGGCACCTTTGAACTGCTGATGACGATGCCGCTCTCACCCTGGCAGGCGATCATCGGCAAATTCGTCGCTGCCGCCCTGGTTTGGCTCATCGGCCTGGCGTTGACCTTCCCGGTGGTGCTGACGGTGTACTGGCTCGGCAGCCCCGATCTCGGTCCAATTCTCACCGGCTACATTGCCAGCTACCTGTACGCGCTCGGCTGCCTCGCCGTCACCAGCGCCGCCAGCGCCTACACGCGCAGCCAGGTGGTCTGTTTCATCGTCTCGGTGGCGCTCTGCATCCTGCTCACCCTGATCGGTTACCCGGGCATCGTCGACACCGTCGTGCGCACCGTGCCGGCCTCGCTGGAAAGCATCGTCCGCCTGATCAGCTACCTCAGCTTCATGGATCACTTCTATGAGATGTCGAAGGGCATCTTCGTCTTCCGCGACGTGCTCTACTTCCTCTCGGTCATCGTCGTCGCCCTGCTTGTCACCCACCTCGGCCTGCGCTCGAAGCGCGCCTGAACCCCACCCGTGAACGCACAACCCCAAACCGCGAACACCCCATGAATCTCAACAGCAAAGAAGGCACCGCAGGCATCACGGCCCTGCTGGTCATCGCCATCGTCGCCGCCGTGAACTTCCTCGTCGGCGGTCTCGGCCTCTTCAACTTCCGGGTCGATCTCACCGAGCACAAGCTCTACACCCTGTCCGACGGCACCCGCAACATCCTCGAGCGCATCAATCCGGACAAGCCGGTGACGATCCGCTACTATGTCAGCACCGAGGACCGCGTCATGCCGCCGATCCTGAAGTCGCACGCGCGCACCGTCCAGGATCTGCTCCTGGAATTCCAGAAGGCCGCCAAGGGCAAGGTCATCCTGGAGAAACTGGCTCCCAACCCCAACACCGAGGACGAGGACCGTGCCCGCGAGGATGATCTCCAGGGCATGCAGGTCAACGCCGAGGGCGACAACATCTACCTCGGCCTGGCCATTCAGAGCGCTGCGCAGAAGGAGGTGCTGCCCTTCCTCAATCCGAACGAGGAGACCGCGCTCGAATACAACGTCGCGCGCGCCATCCAGAAGGTCGCCAAGACCAGCAAGACGGTGCTCGGCGTGATGAGCGCCATGCCGATCATGGGCTCGCCCATGTTCCCCTTCCAGCGCCAGCGCGGTCAGGAGCCCTGGATCCTCATCCAGCGCCTGCGCATGGACTACGAGGTGCGTGAAATCCCGATGACCGCCGACACGATCGACGCGGACATCAACACCCTGCTGGTCATTCATCCGGCCGACATCACGGAGGCCGCCGAGTATGCGATCGACCAGTACCTGCTCAAGGGCGGCAAAGTCGTTGCCATGGTTGACCCGCAGAGCCTGATTGCCCAGGCCTACAGCGGTCAGCCCAACCCGATGACCGGCCAGCCCGGCGGTGTCATCAACACCGCCTCCGACCTGCCCAACCTGTTCAAGGCCTGGGGCGTCAGTTATGACAAGTCGCTCGTCGTCGCCGACGTCAACTACCGCACCATGATGCAGGGCCGCCAGAACCCGGTCGCCCTGCGCCTGCCCAAGGAGGCGATCAACAAGGACGAGCGCATCACCGCCGACCTGCAGTCGCTCATGCTCATGTCGGCCGGTGCGCTGTCGGCCGAGAGCAAGGACGGCCTGACCGCCACGGTGCTCGCCCACAGCTCGGAGGCGAGCGAGAAAATCGATGTCGCCGAGGCCGAGAAACTCCGTCGCGAGAGCCTCACCAACTTCAGCTCCAGCGGCCAGCGCCAGCCGCTTGTGGTCATGCTCTCGGGCAAGTTCAAGACCGCCTTCCCCAATGGCAAGCCGAAGGCGCCCGCCGCCAGCCCCGAAACCGGCGGCGCCGAGGGCGACGCCGGCGCACCGAAGGCGGAGGCCCCAGCCGCCGCGCCGAAGGAAGAGGCTCCGGCCAAGAAAGAGGAAGCCGCCGCGCCGAAGCAGGAGGCGCCCCAGGATGACGGCACGATCAAGGAGTCGTCCAACAGCGAGGGCATGGTGATCCTGTTCGCCGATGCCGACATGCTTTATGATGCCTTCTGCGTGCAGCAGGATCCGATGACGGGCGGCCTGGTCGCCACCAACTCGAACCTGCCGCTCATGCTCAACGCCGTCGAAGTGCTCAGCGGCGGTGGCGACCTGCTCAAGGTGCGCAGCCGCGCCTCGACCCAGCGTCCGTTCACCAAGATGGACGAGCTGCGCGAGAACGTTGAGAAGGACTTCCGTCCCAAGCTCAAGAGCCTGCAGTCCGATCTCGACTCGATTGCCCAGCAGATGGGCCCGCTGCGCGTCAAGGACGGCGTGCTCGCCGACCCCGCCCAGATCAAGAAACTGGAGGAACTGATGAAGAAGCAGGCCGACATCAACCGCGAGATTCGCGAGATCAAAAAGACCCAGAACAAGCAGATCGCCTTTACCGAGTCGATCATCACCCTGCTCAACGTGTTGGCTGTGCCACTGCTCGTCGTCGCCGTTGGCCTGATCCTGGCCATCCGCCGCCGCGTCGCCACCGCCGCTGTCTGAACCCGCAACCCCCGGAACCATCCATGAAGAAGATCCTGATCCTCCTGGCGGTGCTGGCCGCCCTGATCGTCACCGCCGTCGTCTACCAGAAGCAGCAGAACGCCACCCTCAACTCCGCCGCAACCAGCGGCGCGAAGAGCCGCGACCTGCTGCTGCCGAAGCTCGACATCACCGAGGTGCAGAAAATCCGTGTCAAGGACGACAAGGGCGAGGTGAACATCGCCATCAACGACGACCGCAAGGGCGCCGCTGTCGCCGAGCGTGGCGGCTATCGCGCCAGCCTCGATCGCGTCGGCCGTGTGCTGTCCGAGCTGCGTGAGCAGAAGATCGCCAGCAAGCAGCAGGTCGGCAAGGGTGCCTGGGCCGAGATCAAGGTGCAGCCTCCGGGCGAGGCCCAGGAGGGCGTCGGCACCCTAGTCGAACTGCTCGGCTCCGGCGGCAAGGTGCTCGCCTCCCTGGTGCTCGGTGAGCAGCTCAGCATCGCCGGCGGCGTCAGCAGCACCGGCTTGAGCGGCGGCAACCAGCGTTTCGTGCGCATTCCTGAGGATGGCGACACGATCTGGGTGGTCAGCAACACCTTTTACGACCTTGAGGCCAAGCCGGAGGCCTGGCTCGACAAGGCCTTCATCGACGTGCAGAAAATTCAGGAGATTGCCGTCAAGATGGCCGAGGCCGGCGACAGCTGGCGCGTCGGCCGCAAGGATGAGGCGGCGACCGACTACGACCTGCTCGACGCCAAGCCGGGCGAGGAGCTCGACCGGCCGAAGCTGTCGGTCAGCAGCCTGCTCTCGGCACCGACGTTCAATGACGTGCACGCCAAGGACAAGGCGGCCGAGCTGCTCAAGGGTGCCATCACGGCGCGCATCACCACCTTTGACGGTTTCACCTATGACGTCCAGGTCGCCAAGCAGTCCAAGGACGGTGCCGACAAGTACTACCTGAGCTTCGAGGTCAAGGCCGACATCCCGCAGACGCGCGCCGCGCCCAAGGATGAGA
>JAEYYS010000239.1 GCA_023428335.1 Verrucomicrobiota bacterium
GGCGTAGCGACCGAGCTTGCCGTCGTAGGTGAGCAGGAGTTTCCAGCGACCGTCGATGACCCAGCGGTAGAGCAGGCTGGCCTGGGGGTTGTCGATGTCGGCGACGTCATGGGCGAAGGTCTCGCCAAAGACCTCCTGGCGCGGCGTGGGGGCGCCGGACTTGAGGATGGGCAGCAGGTTGAGGCCGGGCAGTTTGGCGGGGATCTCGGCGCCGGCGGCGGCGAGGGCGGTGGGCACGATGTCGATGCTGGAGCAGAGCTGCTCGCCGCGTTGGCCGGGCTGGATGACGCCCTTCCAGGAGAACAGGATGGGCTGGCGCGTGCCGCCCTCGTTGGCCGACTGCTTGGAGCGCGGGGCGTAACCCTGGCTGTTCGGGTCCTGAATCCAGCCGTTGTCGGCGACGTAGACAAAGAGGGTGTTTTCCATCTGGCCCTTCTGCTCGAGGCGATCCATGAGCTGGCCGCAGGTTTCGTCGAACCATTCGACCATGGCGTAGTAACGGGCGACGTGGTCGGAGGCGATGCCCTTGGCCTTGTACTTCTGGAAGAGTCGGTCGGGCGGCGTGTGCGGGGTGTGCGGCATGAAGGGCGCATACCAGAGGAAGAAGGGCTTTTTCTCGGTGAGGGCGTGGTCGATGAAGCCGAAGACGGGCTCCATGCCCTCGCGACCGATCTTCAGGCCGTCGTCGCCGTGGCGACCGCCGGGCTGGGGGAAGCCGCGGGTCATGGCGTGGGTGAAGCCGGCGCGCTGCGGGGCGCCCTCCCACCACTTGCCGGACTGATGGCTGAGGTAACCCTGTTTGGCGAGCATGGCCGGCAGGGCGGGGTGTTCGTAGAAGTGGTCGATCAACTGGCCGCGCAGGGCCTTGTAGGCCTCGGGCTCGCCGCCGGCCTTGGCCTTGCCCTTGGCACCCTTGGCCTTGCCGCCAGCGGCCATGCCGGGCAAGGGCGAGGGATCGTTGCCGGTGATCTTGTTCTGGTGGGCGTACAGGCCGTTGGCAAAGCAGGCGAGGGCGGGTCGGCAGAGGGCGGTGGGCACGTAGCCGCGGGTGAAGGCGGCGCTGTTGGCCTGGAGCCGGTCGAGGTTCGGCGTCTCGATCTGCGGATGGCCCATGAAACCGTAGTCGGTCCAGGCATGGTCATCGGAGATGATGAAGACGATGTTCGGCGGTGTGGCGGCGGCCAGCGAACCGGCAAGCAGGAGGAGGCAGAGGAAACGGATCATGGTGGTTGGCTTAGGGTGTAACGGCGGCGCGGCGACGATCTACCCCGCAAAAAACGTGTCGCATCCGGCAAGGCGGGGCGGAGGTCGTGCATGAACTCAAGAGCAAAGCAATGGCACCCGTGAATAGGCAATGTCCCACAAGGTTGAACCGCGCCCCCTTTTCCATTTTCCTCGCTCGGATTCGGTTTATCGTTGGGACTGATGCTGACACGCCGATTTGTCATGTGCCTGGGCTGGCTGGCGGCGGTTGCTGCCGGAAAAGCCGAGGAGCGTTTTGACTTCAGTGGGCCGGGCATGGCGACGACCTTTCGCATTGCCTGCTACGCCGAGGATCGGGCGATGGCGGAGCAGGCGGTGGCGGCCTGTTTTGAGCGGATCGCCCGACTGCATGCGGTGTGCACGGATTACGATCCGACCAGCGAGTTGATGCGCCTGTGCGCGCCGGAGGCAAAGCGGCCGATGGTCGTCAGTGCCGATTTGTTCGGTGTGCTGGAACGGGCACAGGCCTTGGCGGTCGCCACCGACGGGGCCTTTCATCCCGCCTGCGGGCCTTTGACTCAACTGTGGCGGCGGACGCGGCGCACGGGCAAGCTGCCGCCGGTCGAGCGGGTGCAACGCGGTCTGGAGGCGGCGGCGCGCTGGCGCGAGATCCGGTTGGAGCCGGCCACCCGGGAAGTGACGCTGCCCGTCGGCACCCTGCTGGACCTGGGCGGCATCGCCAAGGGTTACGCGGCCGATGCCTGCCTGCGCCTGCTGCGCGAGCATGGCCTGGAGCGGGCGGTGGTGCAGGCCGGCGGTGACACGTCGGTCGGCAAACCACCACCGGGCAAGCCGGGCTGGCAGGTCAAGCTGCGCACCTTCACCCGCCCAGGCGAGGACGATGAGCTGTGCGAACTGACACTGGCCGACTGCGCGGTGTCGACCTCGGGCGACCTGTACCAGTTCCTCGAAATCGACGGCGTGCGTTACTCGCACATCGTCTCACCGGTCACCGGCCTCGGCCTGACCGAACGCATCGCCTGCTCGGTGATCGCCGCCGATGGCACCACCAGCGATGCCCTGGCGACCGCGATGTGCGTGCTCGGTCCGGAGCGCGGACAGGCCCTGGCGGACAAGCTCGGGGTGCAGGTTCTCTTTGCCTTGCCGCCCAAGCCCTGATCAGACGCGGCGCAGCTTGTAGGGATAGACCTGGTCGGCGTTCCACTGGCAGGCATACAGGTCGCCGGCGTCATCGACACCGACATCGTGGACGTTGCGGAACACCGGCTCGTTCTGCAGCAGCAGGCCGACCTGGCCGTCCTTGTCGAGCTTGGGCGCGTGCGCGCCGGGCGCGGAGACCACGCGGTTGTCGCGGTCGAGGATGACGATGAAGCCGCGCTCGCGCCACATGCGGTAGTCGCCCGGCTTCATGCCAAAGCAGACGCCCGACAGCAGCAGGTCGCCGGCGATCACGGGTCGGCTCAGGTAGGCGCCCGGCAGGTACACCGAGCGCACGTATTCGCCGGCGAGGCTGTACCAGTGGAACTCGTTGCGGATGCGCTCGGTGCAGAGCACCAGCGGCTCCGGGCCGCGGCGGTCGATGGCGACCCCGTGGGCCTGCATGAACTTGCCGGCGTTCATCGCCTGGGTGCTGATGCCGCCGAACTTGCGCACGAACTTGCCCTGGGCGTCGAAGTGCAGGATGAACTGCGAGCCGTAGCCGTCGGCCACATAGAGGTCGCCATTGGGCGCGGCCGCGGCCTCGGTGGGCGCATACTTCATGTTGGCATCGTAAGCGCCGCAGGCATGGGCGTGCGGCAGTTGCAGCACGGCCTCGCCGGTGAGGGTGGTCTTCAGCACTGTGCCGCTGCCCGGATCGCAGAGGATGAGGTGTTCGCCGCCGTTGCTGGTGTCGAGACTGAGGCCGTGGCCGGAGCGCCAGTTCAGGGTCCAGGAGTCGATCACGCGCCCGTCCTTGTCGAAAATCAGGACGTTGTTTTTGGCTTCATCGGTGATCAGGAAGAGTCGCCCCTGGGCATCCTGAATCATCTCGTGGCAGTTCTTCACCGGGTGCCTGGCGCGGTCGGCCTGGCACCACTGCAGATCCACCTGATAACGGTGCGCGCCATGGCCGATGACCGCGCCCTGCAGGGAGGTCTTGCTCTGGGCGCGCACGAAGGGCGCGGCGAGTCCGGAGGCGGCGGTGGCGAGCAGGCGACGTCGATTCATGGCGCCAAAAAAGCCGGGCTTGGTCTGCCTGCCAGAGAAAACCGCGCTCAGGGGCTGAGTCGCTCGATCTTCCAGCCCTCGCCCTCGCGACGGTAGCGCAGGCGGTCGTGCAGGCGGCTGACCCGGCCCTGCCAGAATTCGAATTCCTCGGGCTCAAGCACGTAGCCGCCCCAGAACGGCGGGCAGGGGATGGGGCCGTCGCCAAAGCGTGCGCGCATCTCCGCCTCGCGCTGCTCCAGCCACTCAGGACCGGGAATGACCCGACTCTGCTCGGACACCCAGGCGCCGATCTGGTGACCGGCGGGACGGGCGGCAAAGTAGCCCTCCGCCTCGCTGCGCGGCAGCTTGCGCACGACACCGCGGACGCTGACCTGATGGTGGCGCGGCGCCCACAGGAAGACGGCGCTGGCGCGCGGGTTGGCGGCGAGCTCATGGCCCTTGCGGCTGTCGTAGTTGGTGAAGAAGTGCAGGCCATCGTCGTTCAACCCCTTGAGCAGGACCGTGCGTGCCGACGGTCCGCCATCCTCGCCGATCGTCGCCAGGGTCATGGCATTCGGTTCAGCCAGGCCGTGATCGAGGGCGTCCTTCAGCCAGGCGCGGAACAGCACGCGCGGGTCGGCCGGGGCGGTCGACTCGATCAGGCTGTCGAGTTCGTAGCTGACGCGCAGGTCGCGCAGGGTGTCGGGCGGGAAATCCATCATGATGCCAGAAGAAACGCGCGCCAGACCGTTGCGGCAATCCGCAGTTTGCGCCTTGGTGGGAAAATCTTGTCATGGCTACCGGACTCCTCTGCGACCTCGACCACGTCCTGCTCAGCGCCGAGCAGATCCATGCCCGCGTTGGCGAACTCGCCGCTCGCATCCAGGCCGACGCCGGTGGTCGCCTGCTGACCGTGGTCGCCCTCATGGATGGCTCCCTGTTTTTTGTCGCCGACCTGCTGCGCCGGCTTGACCTGCCAGTGCGGCTGGTCAGCCTCGGCGCCAGCAGTTACCACGGCGGCACGAGTTCGTCCGGCGAAGTGCGCCTGGCCTGGCCACCCGGGCTGAGCCTGGCGGGCGAAGACGTCCTGCTGCTCGACGACATCTACGACACCGGCCTGACCCTGGCCACCCTGCGCGAGCGCCTGCTCGCCGAGCAACCGGCCTCGCTGCGCATTGGCGTGCTGCTCAACAAGGTCCGGCCGCGCGCGGTCGAGGTGCCGCTCGACTACTGCGGCTTCGAGATCGGCGATGAATTCGTCGTCGGCTACGGCATGGACTACCAGGGCCGTTTCCGCAACCTACCCTGCATCGGCATCCTCAAGCCATGAACGGACGCGTACTGTTTTTCTCCCTGCTGCAGGACCTGACCGGCTGTGCCGAGCTGGAGGTGACGGCTGCGCCGGCGACCGTGGGCGAGCTGCTCGAACGCGATTTGTATGGGCGCTGGCCGGCGCTGCGCGAGTGGGATGCCGCCCTGCTGCTGGCGCTCGATCACGCCTATGTGCGTCGCGATGCCGCCCTGCATGAGGGGTTTGAACTGGCGCTGATGCCGCCCGTTCAGGGAGGCTGAAGCGGCCGGCTCAGCCGAACATCAGGCGGCCGAGCAGGACCGACAGCAGCATGCCGACGACGTCGGCGGTGAGGCCGGCGACGATGGCGTGGCGGATCTTGCGCACGCCGACCGAGCCGAAGTACACGGCGAGCACGTAGAAGGTGGTCTCGGTCGAGCCGAACATGATGGCGGCGGTGAACTTCAGGGTTTCGCCGGCTTCCGGCCGGGTGAGGATCTCATTGAGCACGCCGACCGAGCCGCTGCCGCTGAGCGGGCGCATCAGCGCCATGGGTAGCAGTTCCACCGGAAACCCGATCAGGCTGAGCAGCGGCGCCAGCAGCAGTTCGAGGATGAGCAGGGCGCCGGAACTGCGGAAGATCGCCAGTGCGACCAGCATGGCGACCAGGAAGGGCATGATGCGGGTGGCCATGGCAAAGCCCTCCTTGGCGCCCTCAACGAATTCTTCGTAGACCTTGACACCGCGGCGGAGGGCAATGGCCAGCGTCACCACCAGCAGCAGCGGGATGGCAGCGCCGGAGCCGGCGTTCATGAGTCGCCGCCATGCGGGAGGCTCGGCCGGTGTCTCGGTCGCCTCCGGCGCGGCGGCCGGGGCCTGGGCGCGCTGCTGCGAGGCCTCCAGCACCTGCGACAGGCCGGTGGCGTCGAGCACCTGCTCACGCAGTGAGGGCGGACCGAGTTCGAGCACCAGGCCGGCACCGAAGAGCAGGAGCAGCAGGCCGGTGAGCAGGCGGGTCTTGCGACCGGCCGGACGCGGGCTGTCGCTGGTTTCGGTCGCGGCGCTTTCGGCGTCGGCCTCATCGGGGCGTGAGCGGAAGATCGGCAGGCCCTGCAGGCCGCGGGCGACCAGGATGGCGGTCAGGGTGGTGCCGGCGGTGGCGAGGATGGTTGGCACGATGACCTGGTGGGCACCCTTGACCCCGGCGGCGGTCAGGTAATTGATGACGCTGGAGGGCAGCAGGGTGAAGGCGGCGGTGTTCATCGCCAGGAAGGTCACCATGGCGTTGCTGGCGGTCTGCTTGTGCGGATTCAGCTCCTGCAGGTGGGTCATGGCCTTCAGGCCGAGCGGGGTCGCGCTGTTGCCGAGCCCGAGCATGTTGGCCGAGAGGTTGAGGATCATCGAGCTCATCGCCGGATGATTGGCGGGCACGTCGGGGAAGAGCCGGCGCATGAGCGGGGCGACCAGCCGGGCGGCGGCCTCGAGCAGGCCGGCCTTTTCCATCAGGCGCATGATGCCCAGCCAGAACATCATCATGCCGGCCAGCGGCAGGGCGATGCCCATGACGGCGGTTTCGGTCATGGCCAGGGCCGAGGCGGTCACGCCGTTGTCGCCGGAAAACCGGCCAAACCAGGCCGCAGCGACGAGGCCAGTGAGGAGGAGCAGGGCCCAGATGAGGTTGAGCATGGAAAAAAGGAGTTGAGAACGGTGCGCCCGGCAGGGAAAACACCACGTAATCCTGACCGTAAAGCGCGGCGGCCGCCCTTTGGCAAGAACCAACGCCACCGCACTCCCTGCTTCCGAAGATTCTGCAATGCCCGCCACCATCCAAGTCGCCAGCCTTCGCAGCGGTGTCACGCCGCATGTGATCCGCATCTGGGAGCGCCGCTACGGCGCCCTCACTCCGAGCCGCACGGGCACGAACCGCCGGCTCTACTGCGACGAGGAGATCACCCGCCTGCGCCTGCTGCGCGAGTTGACGGAATGCGGCCACCGCATCGGCAGTGTCGCCCGACTGGAGACCGCCCAGCTCGATGCCCTGTTGCAGAAGAGTCGTGCCGGCACGGCCCTGGCGGCCGGCTTGCTCAATGGCCGTGCCGAACCCGCGCCGTCATCTGAGGCCGGCGTCACGGCTGAGCAGCACATTCAGGCCTGCCTTGAGGCGGCCAAGGCCTACGATGGCGAACGCCTGCGCCGGCTGTTGCAGCAGGCCCGTCTCGAATTTGGCCTGCGCTGCTGCATTCATCAGGTGGTCTGTCCGCTTATCGAGCAGATTGGCCTGTCCTGGCAGCAGGGCAACCTGCGCCCCGGCCACGAACACATGGCCACAGCGGTGTTGCGCGAGTTTCTCGTTACCCCGGTGCCCGGCAGCCAAACCGCACCCTCAGCGCCGGAGATCATCATCACCACCCCGGCCGGCGAAGTGCATGAACTCGGCGCCCTGCTCGCCAGTGTCTCCGCCCGCGATCTCGGCTGGCGGGTCACCTACCTCGGCCCGAACCTGCCCACCGAGGAGATTGTCGCCTGCGCTTGCGGCCGCGGTGCCCGCGCGGTCGCCCTCAGCGTCGTCTACCCGCCCCACTGCCCGGTCATCGAGGGCAAGCTGCGCAAGATCCGCGAGATGCTGCCCTCCTCGACCGCCCTGCTTGTCGGCGGCCGCGCCGCCGGCAGTTACGCGCCGCGCCTGGCCGATCTCGAGATCCATTGGGCCTTTGATCTGACCGCGCTCGACCACCTGCTGGTGCGACTGGCCATGCCAACGGCGGCTTGAACGAAGTGCCAGAATCAGGGCTTCGGCCGGTGCGCCGCAAAAGTCTTCTGATGGTGGCGCATCAGCGTCAGTCCATCCTTTGCATAGCTGTCGACCGCGCTGTGACCGATGCCGTCCAGGCTGAGGAAGCCGTGTTCGATGCCGAGCCCCTTCAGGTGCTCGGAAAACTGCAGGTTGTCGGCATAATTGAAACACTTTGTGCCATCCCAGAGCAGCAGGCTCAGGGCCGGGCGATCCGGCCGCGCCGCGTAGGCCTCCGCCAGGTCCCAGGTGTTGTAGCCGAGCGGCAGGAAGCGCAGGTTCTCCGATTCACGCCCCTCGTTGTCGCGGATCGTCCGCTCGGGACCATAGCCGGAACCGCCGGGCGCGCCCGACAAAAACAGCTCAGGATGCTTGAACAGGATGCGCGTCGCCCCGCGTCCGCCCTGCGAGTACCCCTCCAGGGCCCGGCCCTCGCGCGTGCCCCAGGTCCGCCAGGTGCGGTCGATGTGTGGGATAAGCTCCTTCACGAAGACTGTTTCGCCGAGGGCGTTGGGGCGGTCGGTCATGTCATACCAGCTCACCGGCCCGCCGTTGGGGAAAACGTAGATCGTTGGTTCGATCTGCCCGGCGCGGATGGCCTTGTCGATAAAGGTCGCCAGGCGCACGGCCTTGTTTTCCGCGCCCGGTCGTCCCCCGTGCAGGTGGTACACCACCGGGTAACGCTGCGTGCCGCTTTCGTAGCCGGGCGGCAGGTACAGATAATAACCGACCTCAATGTCCATCGACGGACTGCGGAAGGTGGCGTGGCGCACCCCCTCCGGCAGGATCTTGCGCGCCCACTCGGCGTTTTCCATCGGGGCGACCCAGCGGAAGGGCGCGGGTGATTTTTTGCCGGCCTTGGCCTGCTGGGCGTTGGCCACAGGCAGGGACAGGGCGAGCAGGGCAGGGAGCAGGAAACGAAGCATGGCCGATGAGAACAGCCGCGGCAGGGCCGGTCTTGCCGGGAGTTCGGGGTGGGAGTTTCAGGTTTCAAGTTTCAGGTTGGGAGGCGCAGCAGGCTCCATCCTGTCCATTTCATCCATCCTCCGGGGTTGTCGGCGCTGAAGCCGGTTGGGTGCGGAGGAATGGAGAGGACCAGCCAAAGGGAAAACAAGCAAGCCGTGGAGCCGCTACTCATAAACATCCCGGCGGTGTCCAACGGCGACCACCAGAACTAAAAGCTCACCGTCCCTGATCTGGCAGAGGATGCGGTAATCGCCGACCCGGTAGCGCCACAGCCCGGCCAAGTCCGCCTTCAGCCCCTTGCCGAAACGGCGTGGATCCTCTTCACAGGCGACCCGCTCGTCAAGGTAGGCAACAATGTCGCGCTGGGCCTGCTTGCCGAGCTTGCGGAGTTCCTTCAGTGCCCGTTCGTCGAACCTATAGACCCAGCTCATGCTTCACTTCCTCGGCGGAATAGGTCTTGGCCGGACGCTCCAGGCGTTGCTTGGCCAGATAAAGATCCTCCAAATCTTCAAGGTGTTCGAGGATCGCTTCGCGGGCGTAGAAGGTCTTGGTGCGTCCGGTCTTTTTGGCCAAACGTTCCAGACGATTTTCGATGTCGGGATCGAGTCGGATGGCGAGCATGAGAGAATCTACTCTCGCTATACATGTATAGCAAGAGCTTCAAAAGCCGCTTTTGGAACCCCGAAGGACACGAAAGCCATGTCGGCGGGCAAGGCTGTCGTGGACTTGGACTTGCGCGCAGGGCGGGATCAGTCGTCGGGGCAGACAAGCGGGATCGGTTCGCTGCCATTGCGGCGATACACGCGGAAATCGGAATCCAAGGTCAGCACCGCACTCTTGGGCAGCAATTCCGACAGCCGGACAAGGCAGGCATCCGCCAACGACATGGGCACATCGCGAAATTTCCGTCTCAGTTCGCGCAGGGCGCCGAGTTCACCGGCAAGGGAAAAAGACACGGTCAATACTCCGTCCGCCACCCATTCGAGCAAACGATCCTGAATGTCGGGACGCGCCCGCAGCAGGTGCCAGGACTCGGTCAGGACCGCCTCGCAGGTGATCCAAGGCAGAGGCAGCGTCTGCAGTTGCTGCACCGCCCAGGCGTGATGCCTCTCTCGGCGGTCGAGCAGGGCAACCAGCGGCCCCGTATCAACGACGACCGAGGGATTCTTCACCCATGCCCTCCAGATGTTGAGGGTTGCTGCCGAGGTCGTTCAGGCCCGAATCGAAGCATCCGACATGCTGCATCATCCGCGTCCGCAGCCGCTTTTGCTCTTCGGCGTCCTGCGCGGCTTGACTGGCGGTCAGCCAGCTTTGGAAAAGCTCGATCGTCACCTCGCGAATCTTCCGCCCTTGTTCGGCGGTTTTCGCTTTGACCTTCCGATACAGGTCATCTGGGATGTCGATGGTGGCCTTCACAAAAACAAGTTAACTTGTTTCCTGTATTAGGTCAAGGTCGACCGGTGTCCCAAGTCATTCTTGGCCACCCAAGCGCGCAAGGATTCTGGAGGAGAGCCTTGGCGTTGCTTCGCGGCTCAAATCTCTGGACTCGAAGGCGGCTGGGGCTTGAGGCGGGTTTCGCGCGGAGGGCACAGAGGGCGCCGAGACGGAAGGGGGACGAAGCTCATCTCCGTGGCCTCCGTGAGCTCCGTGCGAGCCTTTTGTGGGGGTTCCATCAGCGTCGGATCAGCGTCCCATCAGCGGTTCAGAAAGCTGTTTTAAAACCACGAATGGCACGAAGGACATGAAGGACATGAAGGACAAGAAGGACATGAAGGACATGAAGGACATGAAGGACATGAAGGA
>JAEYYS010000312.1 GCA_023428335.1 Verrucomicrobiota bacterium
GGCAGGTCCCAGTCGTGCAGGACGTTGGAGAACAGGTGGACGTCGCAGTCGGCCGGCAGGCCGGCAAACATGTCGCCGGTGGCGACGTCGACGCGGTCGCTGCAGCCGCGCTCGGCGATGAGGGCGGCGGCGATGCGATCCACCGGGGCCTGGTCGAAGGCGACCGCTTGCAGGTGCGGATTGCGGGCGGCGAGGGCGCAGGCGTAGATGCCGCTGCCGGCGCCGATGTCGAGCAGGCGTCGCCGCCCGCTCAGATCGAGGTCCGTCGCCAGCGCCTGGGCAAGGAAGCGGCCGCGGCAGTCCATGGCGGCGGTGAAGCGACGGGCAAAGTCCTCCTCCTCCATCGCCTTGTGCCAGTCGAACGCGGCCTTGTCGCCGCTCCAGCCGGCCGGTTTGCCGGTGCGCAGCACCTCCAGGAAATCGCGGGCGATGGGCCGGTCATGCAGGGAGGCGTAGTAGGGCCCGAGAAACCACTCCGAATCCGAACAGAGGTGCTCGCGCGCGGTGGGCGTGACGGTGAAGACCCCGTCCTCGCAGCCGACCCAGCCGTTGCTGGCAAACAGGGTCAGCATGACGTCGGCCGGCCGTTCCTGGAAGCCAAAGCGGGCGCAGACCTCCGCCAGGGTGGCGGGTTGGGCCGACAGACGGGTGAAGAAATCCAGGCTCAGGGCCGCAGCGATCAGATCGACCGCATACAGGCTGTCGCGGTAGCGGTAGATGGCCAGCGGATCGGTCTGCGGGGCGGCGGTGAGGTCGGGCAACATGCCCGCCACCATGCCGGAAACCGCCCAGCCCGCCAGCCCCGGATCAGGCTTTCTCGGGGGTGAGGGCGTCCCGCTGATGGAATCCGCTCCAAGCGCGCGTTGACTTGCCCTTCAACTCCTGACAGCATCCGCCCATGTCCTCCGCTCCCAAACTCACCCGCACCCAGTGGCTGATCTGCTTCATCGCCTCGATCGGCTTCGCCTTCGACATCTATGAGCTGCTCATGCTGCCGCTCATCGTTGGTCCGGCCCTGCAGGAGCTGGTCGGTGCGGCACCGGGCACGCCGGAGTTCAACAGCTGGGTCGGCAAGCTCTTCTACATCCCGGCCATCGCCGGCGGCCTGTTCGGCCTGCTCGGCGGTTACCTGACCGATCGCCTCGGCCGCCGCCGCGTGCTGACCTGGAGCATCCTCATCTACGCCTTCTCCGCCTTTGCCGCCGGTTACTCGACCTCGGTGGAAATGCTGCTCTTCTTCCGCTGCCTCGTCTTCATCGGCGTCTGCGTCGAATTCGTCGCCGCCGTCGCCTGGCTGGCCGAACTCTTCCCGGACCCCCACCAGCGCGAGAAGGTGCTCGGTTACACCCAGGCTTTCTCCTCGATCGGCGGCCTGCTGGTCGCCGTCGCCAACGGCCTCTGCATCAAATACTCGGCCAGCTTCCCGGCCATCCATTTCCCCGACTGGCTCACCTCGATGGGCGGCGGCATCGTCGCCGAGGAGCACGCCGCCTGGCGCTACACCCTGATGTCCGGCCTCATCCCGGCCATCCCGCTCATCATCATCCGTCCGTTCCTGCCGGAATCCCCGGCCTGGGCCCAGAAAAAGGCCGCCGGCACCCTCAAGCGCCCCAGCCTCGGCGAGCTCTTCACCCCGGAACTGCGTCGCGCCACCCTGGTCACCACCGGCATGTTCGCCCTCGCCTACGGCGCCGCCTTTGGCGCCATCCAGCACATCCCGCGCATCGTGCCCGGCCTGGCTGAGGTCAAGGCCGCCGCCAAGGCCGCCTCCGACGAAGCCGTCCAGGCCAACGCCGGCAAGCCCGAGGAAGTGGTGAAAAAGGCCGCCATCGGCGCCGCCAAACGCACCGAACAGGCCATCGCCGCCAACGTCACCAAGGTCCAGGAAGTCGGTGGCCTGGTCGGCCGCTTCGCCCTCGCCGCCCTGACCGTCGTCATCCTCAGCCGTCGCAAGCTCATCCGCGTCTTCCTGGTGCCCGGTCTCGCGGTCATGCCACTCGTCTTCGCCTGGGCCGCCGTCACCGGCCTCGTGCCCCTGCAGATCGGCATCTTCTTCGCCGGCCTGCTCACCGTCGGCCAGTTCAGCTTCTGGGGCAACTACCTGCCCCGCGTCTACCCGATGCACCTGCGCGGCACCGGCGAAAGCTTCGCCGCCAACATCGGCGGCCGCCTCATCGGCACCTCCTTCGCCTGGCTGACCACCACCCTCGCCGCCACGGCCAATCCCGCCGACGCCCCGGCCAAGCTCGCCTACACGGCCGCCGCCGTCGGTTTCAGCGTCTACTTCCTCGGCCTGGTGCTGTCGTTCTGGCTGCCGGAACCGAAGGAAGAACTGCTCGACTGAGTCCCGCCCGCGCCACCCCCGCGGCCTGCGGGGGTGGTCGGCAGCGTGGATTATCCGTGAATTTTCGGCATTTTTTTCGCGCCGATCCAGCGCTCCAAACCGGCCCCGGCAGCGGGTCGGCAGCCCGGAGTTATTCACAATTGCTTGAAGGTCAAGAAGACCCGAAATTTCGGCCTCCCTTCTCAATTTTGCGAGGTTTTTTGACGCGCAAAAAATAGAAACAGCGTGGAACACTTGGCGCTGTGCTGTGCAACACGAATCGACCGGTCGCTGAAGGATTTTTATCTTGGCCGGACACAAGATGTTGTGCATTATCCACCCCGGCCCGCGCAACATCTGGTGGATGTTCGCCAAAGGCTCGGTTTCAACGATTTCGCCACTTCAACCCTGTTTTTACCCCGCTCCACACCCTTCGTACCATGGAAAAAGTCTACAAAATCGGCAACCGTGAGTTCCCCCTCGACCAGGACAAGGCCGAAGCCGCTTTCGCCGCCAAAATGGTGATCAACGGTCGCCAGTCGATGACCTTCAACCTGCTGCCGCTGAAGTACCAGTGGGCTTACGATCTGTACCGGATCATGAAGGCGAACCACTGGGAGCCGGAAGACATCCAGATGCAGAAGGACGTCGAGCAGTGGCGCTCCAGCGAGATCTCGCAGAACGAGCGCTGGATCATCATGATGGGCATCGGCTACTTCTCGGCTGCCGAAGGCATCGTTGGCGACAACATCCAGCACGTCGTCCGCGAGCTGGTCACCGCCCCCGAGCTGAAGCTGGTGCTTGGCCGCCACGCCCACGAGGAGAACATCCACGCCGACTCCCTGCTGTACATGATTTCCAGCCTGGGCATCAACCCGCATGAGTGCGAGGCGATGTTTGAGCAGATCCCGACGATCGTGAAGAAGAACGAGTTCGTCACCAAGCACTCCAACAACCTGCGCCGCGACCTTGACCTGACCACGGTCGCCAACAAGCAGCTGCTCGCCAAGAACATCTTCGTTTTTGGCCAGTGCATGGAGGGCACCCAGTTCTACGGCCTGTTCGGCATGATCCTCAGCCTGTACCGCCAGAACAAGTTTCCCGGCATCGGCCAGATGTTCCGCTACACCCTGCGCGACGAGTCGAACCACATCCAGGTGTTCCGCAACCTGTTCATGGATCTGGTCGAGGAAAACCCCGACCTGTGGACCGCCGAATTCCGCGAGGACCTGGTCAACACCATGCGCGAGGCCATCACCCTGGAGAAGGAGTTCATCCGCGACTGCCTGCCGGTCAACGCCGTCGGCCTGAGCGCCGACGAGTTTGAGCGCTACATCGAGTACATCGCCGACCGCCGCCTCGCCGACTGCGGCCTGCCGGCCCTCAATCCGGGCGTCCAGAACCCGCTGCCCTGGCTGGCCGAAATGATGGACGTGCGCAAGGAACAGAACTTTTTCGAGGGCAAGGTGACCGACTACCAAAAAGCCTCCGCCCTCCAGGTTGGTTCCGACGACGACTTTTGATTCTCCCAGGAGTGGGGGCCGGACCGGTTTGCACCGGTACCGCCCCGCTCCCTCTCCCCGCCTCCGCATCTCCACCCCTCCTCCCGCTCCCGCCATGATTCAGAACCTGCTCGACGAAGACAAGGAACTCAAGCGCGTCGCCCACACGCCGAAAAACCAGAAGCCCCAGTTCGAATGGAGCGCTCTCGCCGCCGGTTTTGCCGGCAGCAACCCCGCCACCCTCAAGGTCAAGGTCGGCGGCGCCGAGCGCGACTTCGACATGGGGGAGATCGCCGACACCATCGGCGGCGCCCTCACCGACCTGTTGCTCGCCCGCCAGAAGGACAAGGACATCTACAGCGACCAGAACCGCCAGCTGGTCCAGACCATCGCCCGCGCCGTCACTGACGAGATCCACCAGCGCGGCGCCCAGCTCGCCGGCGAGGGGGCCCTCAGCGCCAAGGACGTTTACCACTGCATCGAGCGCGCCCTCGTCCGCCACAACGCCCACGACGTCGCCCGCAGTCTCGCCGAACGCCGCAAGCGCGCCGAATACGACAGCCTGGCCGACAACACCCTGCCGCAACCCCTCATCGTGAACACCAAAGTCATCCGCCGCAGCGGCCAGCTCGTGCCCTGGAACCACAACAAGATCGAGATCGCCGTCCGCAAGGCCTTCCTCTCCCTGGAACTGGATTCCTCCCCCGCCGTCGGTGTCGCCGAGACCGTCAGCCGCGCCGTCGCCGAGGAGAACAAGCAGTTCATGCACATCGAGGACGTGCAGAACCTCGTCGAGGAGGAGCTCATGAAGCAGGGCTTCTTCAAGGTCGCCCGCGCCTACATCCAGTACCGCGCCCTGCGCAGCAAGATGCGCGAAAACGAGGAGGCCGAAGCCGCCGCCATCAACGAGGCCGACAGCGAGCAGCAGCAGGCCCTCATCGTCGTCAAGACCGCCGACGGCGGCTCCTTCCTCTGGGACGGCCAGGACCTCAAGCGCCGCATCGACTTCGCCATGCTCGGCCTCGACCTCTGCCTCACCCGCGCCGAGATCGAGATGGAGCTGCGCCGCTCGCTCAACTCCGACATCACCCTCGACCACCTCAAGCAGACGGTCATCCTCAACGCTAAGACCCTCATGCAGAAGGACGCGGACTTCGCCAAGTTTGCCGCCCGCGTCCTGCTCAGCTACATCTATGAGGAAGTGCTCGGCTGGGACATCGTCCGCGACGGCATCGACCAGCTCAAGGAGTTCCACCGCCGCGCCTTCCGCCGCAACCTCGCCCGCGGCGTCGAGATCGAGCGCATCAGCCCGCGCCTGCTCGAGTTCGACCTCGACAAGCTCGCCGACGCCCTCGACCCGGCCGCCGACATGGACTTCGACTTCCTCGGCGTCCAGACCCTGTACGACCGCTACCTCATCGTCGACAAGAAGGTGAAGCCGAGCAAGCGCCTGGAGGCGCCCCAGCTGTTCTGGATGCGCGTCGCCATGGGCCTCTGCGTCCAGGAACAGGAGCCCGAGGAGAAGATCATCGCCCTCTACCGCCTGTACAAGGGCCGCCGTTTCTGCTCGAGCACGCCGACCCTCTTCAACAGCGGCACCCTGCACTCCCAGCTTTCCTCCTGCTACCTGTACAAGGTCGATGACAGCATCGAGTCGATCATGATCCGCGGCATCGCCGAAAACGCCTTCCTCTCCAAGTGGGCCGGCGGCCTCGGCGGCTCCTGGACCAGCGTCCGCGGCACCGGCGGCTACATCAAGGGCACCAACGGCGAGTCCCAGGGCGTCATTCCCTTCCTCAAGCTGCACAACGACCAGCTCATCGCCGTCAACCAGGGCGGCAAGCGCCGCGGCTCCGGCTGCGCCTACCTGGAAGTCTGGCACAACGACATCGAGGACTTCCTGCAGCTGCGCGTCAACACCGGCGACGAACGCCGCCGCACCCACGACCTCAACACCGCCAACTGGATCCCCGACCTGTTCATGAAGCGCATGGAGGCGCGCGGCAAGTGGACCCTGTTCCGCGCCAATGAGGTGCCCGACCTGCATGAGCTGTACGGTTCCGCCTTCGAGAAGCGCTACGAGCAGTACGAGGCCCTCGCCCGCGACGGCAAGATCTTCGGTCGCGAGATCGAGGCGCTCGACCTGTGGAAGAAGATGCTCAAGTCCATCTTCGAAACCGGCCACCCTTGGATGACCTTCAAGGATCCCTGCAACGTCCGCAGTCCGCAGGATCACACCGGCGTCATCCACAGCTCCAACCTCTGCACCGAGATCACCCTCAACACCTCGGCCGAGGAGACCGCCGTCTGCAACCTCGGCTCGGTGCTGATCGACAACCACCTCGACGAGGCCGGCAACATCGATCACGCCAAGCTGCGCGAGACCATCCGCACCGCCGTGCGCATGCTCGACAACGTCATCGACATCAACTACTACCCCACCGAGGCCGCCCGCACCTCGAACACCCGCCACCGGCCCATCGGCCTCGGCGTCATGGGCCTGCAGTACGCCCTCTACCGCAAGGGCATCCCCTTCGCCTCCAAGGAGGCCGTCGAGTTCAACGATGAATTCATGGAGGCGGTCGCCTACTACGCCTACGAGGCCAGCAGCGACATCGCCGCCGAGAAGGGCACCTACTCCACCTACAAGGGCAGCAAGTGGGACCGCGGCCTGCTGCCGCAGGACACCCTCGACCTGCTCGCCCAGGAGCGCGGCATCGACATCGATGTCCCCCGCGGCGGCAAGATGGACTGGAGCGCCCTGCGCGCCAAGATCGCCAAGAACGGCATGCGCAACAGCAACGTGCTCGCCATCGCCCCGACGGCGACCATCTCCAACATCATGGGCTCCAGCCCCTGCATCGAGCCCCTGCTCAGCAACATGCTGGTGAAGGCCAACCTCTCCGGCGACTTCATGCTGCTCAACCCCTACCTCATCCGCGACCTCAAGAAGCGCGGCCTGTGGACCGCCGACATCCAGAACAAGCTCAAGTACATGGACGGCGAGATCGAGGGCATCGAGGAGATCCCGGTCGACCTCAAGCGCCGCTACGCCACCGCCTTCAGCATCGACTGGTCCTGGCTGGTCGACGCCGCCGCGCGCCGGCAGAAGTGGATCGACCAGTCGCAGAGCGTCAACCTCTTCTTCGGCGGCACCGAGATGAGCATCCTCAGCCACATGTACCGCGGCGCCTGGAAAAAGGGTCTCAAGACCACCTACTACCTGCGCACCCGCAGCGCCTCGAACATCGAGAAGAGCACCGCCGAATTCCAGAAGGAAATCCGCAGCTCCGTCATCAACCAGACCGTCGGCGCCAAGCGCGAGTTCAGCGCCGAGGAAAAGATGGCCTGCTCGATCGAAGCCATGCGCAACGGCGGCGAGTGCGAGGCGTGCCAGTGAGGGAACTTGCCAAGGTCTGACGGGTCGGACAGCGCCGGCCCGTCAGACGCTGGAGTTGGCAGGCGAACGAGTGAATTGAAGAGTTCCCCAGCCAGTCTTTCGGGCAGGTGGAGGGCGGAGGTGTTTCGAGTGGAAGGCCCGCCCAGCTCCTGCAAAGAAGTCTTGAAGGTCGTGAGACGGCGTGAGTAAAATCCAAGCATGTTTCGGATATCCTTTCTCCGTCGTTTGCTCCTCCTGCTGTGCCTGCCGACCGTTCTGGCTGCCCAAAATGGGCCAGCGGTCAAGCTGGAAGATTTCAAGTTGACTCAGGTGCTGAGGGGCAATCCCCAGTTGCTGAGTGAGCTCAAGGGGAAGGTGGTGGTGTTGACGACGCTGAGCATCACGGATGTCAAAGGACACGAGATAGCCCCACCGCTGGACGACACGAGCGAATCCCGCCGCGAATACGCTCGGAACAAGTACATGGCACAGCAGCAGGCCGAGAAGAATTTTCTCAAAGCCAAGAACTTCACCCGCGAGTTTAATCGCTTTTACCTGCGCTACGAGGATTCTGCGAGTGTGCTCTGCATCGGTCTGCTGGGGCAATGGGCACCCAGCGGTGAATTCCTCAAGCCCAAGCCAATGACCCCCGAGATCGCAGAAGAGCATGCCAAGGCAATCGGCTTCAAGGCTCCCATTCTGAAGACTGAAATGGTTCCAGGCACCGTCATGGACGCGACGCAGGACTGGGTGATGGTTTTCAACGCCGCGGGGGATCGCATTTACAACGGCCCAGCCGATTCCAAGGCCGACAAGGCGGTGCGCGATGTCCTGAAGGAATTGGCGCCGTGAACGGCTTGGGGCTTGGCTGCAGATCCAGCCGCACCGATCTTTCTCGGGCTCATGGAGCGGGTCGGACAACGGGAGGCGCGCTAGCATAAAAACAAGTTCTTTATTTAGATAGATTTCTTGTTTGTTTCGTGATTTGTCATTAAGCTTGGCGGTGAGTCCGACCTTTCGGACGGATCAGAGCTAAGGCCCCGCCATGCCGACCGACTCGGACAGTCCCCTGCTGCCGCATGGCGGCTACGAGAGCCTGCGCAGCTACAGGGTCGCCGAGGCGGTCTATGATGCCACCGTGGTCTTTTGTGACCGGTTCATCGACAGGAAGAGCCGCACCCACGATCAGATGGTGCAGGCCGCCCGCAGCGGCGTGCGCAATATCTCCGAAGGCAGCGGCGCTGCGGCCACCTCCAAAAAGATGGAGATGAAACTGACGAACGTGGCGCGCAGCAGCCTGAACGACGAGCTGGCGCGGGATTACCAGAGTTTCCTGCTGCAGCGCGGCCTGCGCGTCTGGCCGAAAAACTCCAAGCCCTGCCTCGCCATGCGGGAACGGCTCAAGCACGACCTCTGTCCTGAACTTCCGCCCGCGCCCCGCGGGAAGGTCGTGCTCACCGGGTTGGCCGGGCTCGCGGATTTTGTCGCCAGGGCGGATCCCGAACTGGCCGGCAATGCCATGCTCTGTGCCGTGCATCAGACGTCGTACCTGCTCCGACGTCAGGTCGACCGCCTCGGCCGCGAGTTCCAGGAACGAGGCGGCTTCACCGAACGCCTGCACGGCCTCCGGGTACAGGTCCGCGCCGGGAAAGCCGGTGGGCCGCTCTGTCCAATCTGTGACAAACCCATGCGCCGGCGCAGCGCCGGCAAGACCGCGCGGGAATTCTGGGGCTGCACCGGCTTCCCCCACTGTCGAGGCAGCCGCGAGATCGAGGCCTGAAGTCCGACACGGCGAGGGCGCCCGCGGCTTGTCAAGTCCGGCGCCAGCGCGTACTCTGGTCTGCGCTCTGCCCGCGCCCCGTATGAAATCCCTGGCTTATGAAGTCCTGAGGCCGCTGGCCCTGATCAGTCTGGCGTTGGCGGGCTTGTTTGGCTGGGTTGCCTGGCAGCAGAGCCAGCACGCGCAGGCCTTTGATACAGCCTCGGGACGGGCGGTGGCGCGGCTGGTGGAAAAGCGAACCTTCACGTCCAGCGGGGTGCGGGATGGCCAGTTCATCGAAAAGGGACCAACCCGCTACAGCCTGCACTACGAATTCAAGCATCCCGAGACCGGCGAGAGGCATCAGGGACAATCCAGCGTTGGGAAAGAGGTCTGGGACGCCATGCGGGAGGGCGAGCACTATGAGATCCTTTATGCCAAGGCCGATCCGAGCGTGACCTCGCTGTTTGAAGGGCAGGATTTCCGCGATGGCGCGCGTCTGGCCGCCCGGCTCTCAAGTGGTCTCGCCGTCTTGGGGGTGCTCGGTCTGCTGTTCTGGCGCCGCTGCCGGCCCTCGCCTGCGCCGGGCGGCTGAACGCGACCCTCAGCCGGCCGCTTCGCTGTCCGCGCGGATCGCCTCCAGCTCCTCCCAGCGGGCATAGAGCCGGGTCACCTCGGCCTTGGCGGTCTCGAGGTCGGCAGCCACGGCCGGTGCCTCGTGCGAGCGCTCGATGTAGAAGGACGGATCGTTGAGGGTGGTGTCGAGCGACTGCACCTTCTCCTCCGCGGCGAGGATGTCGGCCTCGATCGTTTCCAACTCGCGCGTCTCCTTGTAGCTGAGCTTGCGAGGTTTCGCCTTCGACGTCGCCGGCTTTGCCGTTTTGACCGGCTCGGTCCAGGCGCGTTCGCGCAGCTCGCGTTCGCGGCGCTTTTCGAGGTAGTAGCTGTAGTTGCCGGTCTGCACGTGCACGCCGCCCTCTTCGAAGGCGAGGATCTGGTCGCAGACGCGGTCGAGGAAGTAGCGGTCGTGACTGACCACCAGCACCGTGCCGTCGAAGTTGCTGATCGCCTCCTCGAGAATGCGCAGGCTCTGCAGGTCGAGGTCGTTGGTCGGCTCGTCGAGCACAAGGATGTTGCCGCCGCGCTTGAGCACCTTGGCGAGCAGCAGGCGGGCGCGTTCGCCGCCCGACAGGCGGTCGACCCGCTCGTTGATGCGGTCATCGTTGAACAGGAAGCGGCGCAGGTAGGCGCGCGCGCTCAGCTTTTGATCGCCAAAGAACACGGTCTCATCCTGGTCGGCCACCTCGGCGATGACGCTGCCGGTGCCGTCGAGCTGCAGGCGCGCCTGGTCGATGAAGTTGAAGACGGCGCGCTTGCCGATGGCGACCTTGCCCTCCTCGGGTTCGCGTTCGCCGAGGCAGAGGCGCAGCAGGGTGGTCTTGCCGGCGCCATTGCGACCGACAATGCCGGTGCACTGGCCGGGGCGCAGTTGCACGTCGAGCTGGCGGAACAGCCAGCGTTCCTGGCCCTGCTCATCGGTCACGCAGGCGCCGACGCCGTCGAGGTTGACGGCGACGTCGCCCAGCGGCGGTGCCGGCGGCAGCAGCAGGTCCATTTCCCGCTCCTCGGGCGGCGCCTCCATGCCCTCGATCTGGTAAAACATGTCGAGGCGGTGGCGCGACTTCGTCGTGCGCGCCTTGACGCCGGCGCGCACCCATTCGAGTTCGGTGCGCAGAAAGCGCTGGCGGCGGCGCTCGGTCTGCTCGGCGATCTGCCGGCGCGCGGCCTTGCTCTCCAGGTAGGCGGTGTAGTTGCCCTCGTGGGCGAAGCAGCGGCCGTCGGCGATCTCGAGGATGCGCGTGGCGATGACATCGAGGAAGTAGCGGTCGTGGGTGACGAAGATGACCGCGCCGGGGAAACCGCGCAGAAACTCCTCCAGCCAGCGGATCGATTCGGCATCGAGGTGGTTGGTCGGCTCGTCGAGCAGCAGCAGGTCGGGCTGGCCGACCAGGGCGCGGCAGAGAGCGACACGACGTTTTTCGCCGCCCGACAGCGGCGCCACCGGGGCGTCGAGCGGCGGCGCACCGAGGGCGCTGGCGACCGCGCGGATGCGGGTTTCGAGATTCCAGCCGTCGGCCGCTTCGATGCGGTGCAGCAGGTCAGCCAGCTCGGCCTCGCCGCCGTCGCCGGCCTCGTAGCGCGTGCGCCAGGCCATCAGGTCGGCGGCCCCGGCCTGGATGTTCTGCAGCACCGTCGCCTGGTCGTCGAGCTCGAATTCCTGCGGCAGGTGACCGACCCGCAAGCCGCGGCGGATCGACAGCTCCCCGGAGTCGGGTCGCTCGCGCCCGGCGAGGATTTTGAGCAGGCTTGTCTTGCCGCAGCCGTTGCGACCGACCAGGCCAACCTTTTCGCCGTCGTGCACGGCCAGCGTGACCCCCTCCAGCAGGCGCTGGTTGCCGTAGCCGAGGGTGAGTTCGTTGGCGGAAAGCATGGGGGCGCTTCCATCGCCCGGTCAGGGGCTTTTGCCAAGCGCAAGAAGGCGGCTTGACGGTGCAGATTAAATGTCATGGAATGGCAGGATGAACGACCCCGAGCCACCCCAAAAAGGCTGGGGCTGCCTGCAGTGGGGCGTCGTGGGGGTGCTGGCTTTGTTGGGGGCGGGTTATTTTATAACCGTGTTCCTCGAATGGAGTGGAAGTATGATGAACCAGTCCTTAATGGCAGGAAAAACGATGAGAATTGCCATGGCCATGAAAGTTTGGGCTCTGGATCATGATGGCCAGTACCCCAGTTCGATTTTGCCGGAGGATCGGCGCACGGCCAACGCTGCCTTTCGCCAACTCTTCCGAGACGGCGTTCTCACGGATGAGTGGGATGCCTTTAGGGTGCCTGCATCACCCTTTTATGCTGATGGAGTCATTGGCGAGCCTCCTGACTTTTCGGAGGCTGTTCAGGCAGGAGAAAACCACTGGATGATGGTGGACGGCATGTCCACCGCGAGTCCGGGGCATTATCCGCTGATCTTTGAGAATGCGCTGGATGCTTCCTGGCCGCCCAAGTGGCAGCCAAATTCTGCGGGACAACTCACGAGAGGGCGCGTTTGGAGCGACAAAACGATCGTGATTTTCTTCAATGATAACTCGGCTCGTGTCATCAAGCTAAAACCCTCCGGCGATCATCTGACCCTGCCCGATGAAGTCCTTGCCCCCAAGGGACTGCCGCCCCTGCCAGCGCTGAAGGTGTTGGACATCGAGGAAAAGTGATGGTGAGCCGCAGGCGGACTCTCGGGCGCCCTCAGGGTTTCACGAAGCGGTAGTGGGAGACGAGCCATTCCTCGCCGCCGCGGTAGCCCCAGAGTTCGGCGCAGGCGAGGTAGAAGAGGCGCCAGTAGGACCACCACTTCACCGTCTGATCAGCGCCGTAGGTCTCGGCGAAGAGCGGCAGGATCTCGGCCTTGTGGGCGTCCATGTTGGCCAGCCAGGCCTCGGCGGTGCGACTGTAGTGCATGCCGCTGACCTGCCAGTGCGCCTCGATGCGCAGGTCGTCCTGGAAGTACAGCAGCAGGTCATCGGAGGGCATCTGGCCGCCGGTGAAGAAGTACTTCGCCATCCAGTCGTTGTCGCTCTCGACCTCGAAGTGGTAGGACGTGTCGCGGTGGGTGAAGATGTGCACGAAGAGCCGGCCGCCGGGCTTGAGCCAGCGGGCGATGCGGCTCATCAGTTCGCGGTAGTTCTTCATGTGCTCGAACATCTCAACCGAGACACAGCGATCGAAGACGGCATCGCCGACACCGGCGAAGTCGATCATGTTGGCGGTGATGACCTCGAGGTTGTGCAGGCCGCGCTTTTTCGCCTCGGCATCGATGTGGGCCTTCTGCGAGTGCGAGTTGGAGACGCTGGTGATGCGCGCGGCCGGGTAGTGCTCGGCCATCCACAGCGACAAGGATCCCCAGCCGCAGCCGAGTTCAAGGATGCGCTGGCCGTCGGCGAGGCCGGCGCGTTCGCAGGTGAGGCGCAGCATGGTGGCCTCGGCCGTGTCGAGGTCGTCGTGCGGCGAGTTGTAGTAGCCGCTGCTGTACTTCAGGTGGCGGCCGAGGCAGAGCTGGTAGAAGCGGGCCGGCACCTCGTAATGCTGCTCGTTGGCGGCCTCGGTGGCGATGGCGACCGGGCTGGTTTTCAGGCCCTCGACATGGCGCATGAGCGCCGCCTGGCGCGCCTCGGGATCGGTGGGCCGATGCCGGCGCAGCACGGCGGCGAGGCGGCGGCGGATGCCGGCACGGAGCACCGGATCGGGGAGCAGGTCCCTGGCGAGGAGGTCGTTGAGATTCATGCGCTTCCTGAACAACGCCTGCGCCCGCGCCCGGGCCGTGTCTTTTTCCCGCGCGCCAGCGCTTCAGCCCGGGAAGACCTGGCGCAGGGCCAGTTCGCGGGCGGCAAAGAGGCGCGCCAACTGCGGCCGCACCAGCCAGGGCTGGGCGAGGTCGCCGAGCGGGGCGAAGGGCAGGGTGTAGGTGATGTGATCGACCACCTCGGTGCGGCCGTCGCTGGCGCGCTGAACGACATGCTCATGCTGCCAGAAGGCATAGGGCCCGGCGCGCTGCTGATCGATGAAGCGTCGGCCCTGCTCGACATGGGTGATTTCCGCCAGCCAGGTCAGCGGCAGACCGAGTAGCGGGCGCACCCGGTAGGCGATGAGCAGGCCGGGGGTGACCCGCGCAGGCAGGTTGGGGGTCAGCACCTCCAGGCCGAGTTCCGGCGGCGTCAGACGGGCGAGGTTGCGCGGGTTGGCGAAAAAGTCCCAGACGGCCGCGGGCTCGGCAGGGAGGATCTGACGCGATTGCCAGGTGTGAACGGCCATGCTTCACATACGCGCCGCGGCGGTCAGGCGGATGGCGCCGCGTGTCGTCAAGGGATGCGCGGGTTCGCCGCGCTGGGTGCAGACGAGCTGGCCGGCCGCGACCAGGTCGGCGGCTAGTTCGCGCACGCGCGGCATCAGCGGACGCCAGTCGGTCGCCGCGCGACGGGCGACCTCGGAAGGACAAAACGTTGCGCCGTTCGCGCGCTCCTGCGCGAGATCGAGCAGCAGGCGACGCAGGAGGGTATCGGGGCAGGGCGGCGAGGACCCGGGGGGCATGGCCGGGTTACGCGCGTCGGTGGGACAGAGTACTTCAGAGCTTCAGCTCGTGAGGGCGTGGCAGCCCCAGAACGCGCTGAAGCGCTCGAGTACGTTGCCGAGCCTCACTTGCGGCGTGCCGCCTTTTTGGCCGGGACCTTCTTGGCTGCCGGCTTCTCTGCGGCGACCTTTTTGGCGGGTGCCTTTTTCACCGCGGCTTTTTTAGCCGGGGCCTTGGCGGTCTTTTTCGCGGCGGATTTGATGGCGGGCTTGGGGGCGACGGTGTGTTGGCGCTTGAGGATGCGGGCGAGACCACCCTCGCGGGCGAGGCGCTGGCGCAGCATTTCCTCGCGGAAGGCGATGGCTTCGGCGAGCACCTGGTCGTGGGTTTCCTTGGTGTAGGCGTAGACGCGCGAGACCGTCTTGCCGCGTTCGGCGCGGACCGAGACGGCGATGTGGCGGACGATGCGGCCCTTGGCGTTCTTGGTCTTGCGGTAGGAGATGCCGACGTGGCCGCTCTTGTTCTTGGCGTTGTGGCTGTGGGCGATGCGGCTGGCCTCGATCTCAGGCATCTCGGCAAGCATCTGGTCGCGGTAGGCGCGCGCGGCCTTGAGCGAGCCCTTCAGGCCGCCGAACAGGCTGTCGGAAAAGTGCTTGGTGTGGAGCTTGCCGTGGCGGGAGATGCAGACTTGGAATCCGTGGGTTTGTTTGGCGGCGTCCGGCCGGGTGTCGATGCGTTTGATGTTGCGTTCGGAAAGGGGATTGGAGCGGCGGCGCATGAAAATCTCAGGGTTTTTTTGGGGGGAAGGGGGAGGCGAATTTGGCTGCATCACCCTGACACGCAACCCGAAAGTGCCCGCTTGTGGAAAGGTTGGTTATGCACGACCAATGGATACGTGCCAGCGGGGCATGGCGCCGCAGAAACGACACTGGCAAGATCAGGAGTCTGGGGCGGGGTCACTCCCTGGCGCGCGAGTCGATGACGATCGTCACCGGTCCGTCATTGACGAGGGCGACCTGCATGTCGGCAGCGAAAATGCCGCGTTCGACCGCTGCCCCCAGCTCGGTTTCGAGCCGGACGAGGAAGTGTTCATAGAGCGGCACGGCCTTCTCCGGGCGCGCGGCGCGGGTGAAACCCGGACGATTGCCCTTTTTCGTGCTGGCAAAGAGGGTGAACTGGCTGATCGCCAGCACGCGACCGCCAGCCTCGGTGACGTTGAGGTTCATCTTGCCCTCGGCATCGGCAAACAGGCGCATGGCGGCCGTTTTCGCGGCCAGCCAGTCGGCATCCTCGGCGCTGTCCGCCTCCTCGACACCGACCAGCACCACCAGACCGCGGTCGATCCGGCCGACGACCTGGCCGTCGATGCGGACACTGGCTTCGAGGCAACGCTGGATGACGAGACGCATGATCGCATCCTGCGCGGCGGAGGGCCGTTGTCCACCGGTTGACTCCGGCGACGGCTGTCCGATGAGTGCTGCATGCGCTTTCTCATCACCGCCGGCCCGACGCGCGAGCCGCTCGATCCGGTGCGGTTCCTGTCGAACCGTTCCTCCGGCCGCATGGGCTATGCGCTGGCCGAGGCGGCGCTGGCGGCCGGTCATGAGGTGACCCTGGTCAGCGGCCCGGTGGCCCTGAACGCGCCGGCCGGGGCGGAACTGGTGCGCGTGGAGACCGCCCGCGAGATGTTTGAGGCCGTGCGCGGGGCGATCCCGCGCTGTGAGGTCGCGGTGTTCTGCGCGGCGGTGGCCGATTATCGACCCGTGGCGGCCGCGGCGCAGAAGCTCAAAAAGAACGGCGAGCGCCTGGTGCTGGAGCTGGAGCCGACCGAGGACATCCTCGGCTCCGCGCGCACGGCGTTTGGGTTTCGCGGTTATTTGGTCGGGTTTGCCGCTGAAACCGAGAAGCTGGTCGAGCACGCCCAGGCCAAGCTGGCGCGCAAGGGCTGCGATTTGCTGGTCGCCAACGATGTTTCGCGGCCGGGCATCGGCTTTGACAGCGACGAAAACGAGGTCATGCTCTGCCTGCCCGGCGGCCAGACCCGTGTCCTGCCGCGCCAATCCAAAACGGCTTTGGCGCGCGACCTTGTCGCCTTCATCGCCGCCGCGGCCTCCTGAACCCCCAGTCCCCCACGCACCGCCCCTTCATGGATCTCCTGCCCCTCGCTCTCGACGCCGCCACCCAGGCCGGCCGCCTCATCAAGGACAACTTCGGCTCGGAAAAGACCGTCAACGAGATGAAGCGGCGCGATGTGAAGCTCGAGCTCGACGTGCGCACCCAGAAGCTGATCACCGACCTGATTCTCGCCGCCCATCCCGATCACGCCATCCTCGGCGAGGAGGAGGGCGACCTCGGCGGCGAGGGGGAAGTCGAGTGGATCATCGACCCGATCGACGGCACGGTGAACTACTTTTACGGCATCCCGCACTTCTGCGTCTCCATCGCCGCGCGCGTGCGCGCCACCCACGAGCCGCTGCTCGGCGTCATCCACGATCCGATGCAGGGGGAAACTTGGAGCGTGGTCCACGGCGGCGTGCCCCAGCTCAACGGCAAGCCCATCGCGGTCAGCACGCGTCCGCAGATGAGCGAGGCGATCATCACCGCCGGTTTCTCGAAGAGCAAATCGGCCCTCGACGCCGGTTTCGACCGCTACCGTCGCCTCAGCTATGAGGTGTTCAAGACGCGCATGCTCGGCAGCGCGGCGCTGGCCCTGGCCTATGTCGCCACCGGCCGGCTCGATGCCTATGTCGAGGAGCAGATCAGCCTCTGGGACATCGCCGCCGGCGTGCAGCTCGTCGAAGCCGCCGGCGGTCGCATCATCCTCCGGCCGAGCGAGACCAAGCCCGGCACCTTCTTCATCTGCGCCTGGAACGGTCGCCTGCCGATCGAGCAGTTTCTGTGAATCGGCCTCAGCGCGACCGGAGTTCCGCCAGGTAGGTCGCCAGCGTGCGCGCCAGGCCGGCGCCGACCTCGCGGTAGCCTGGAATCGTGCTGTGCGGGGTGTTCCAGGCGGTTTCCAGGGTCAAGGCCACCGCCCGTTCGTGGCTGCGGTCGCGCACCCAGTTGCCGCTGACGCGCGCGCGTTCCTCCTCGGTCTTCACATAGGTGGCGAAACGGTACTTCGGCGCGATCGCCAGCGGGCCGGTGATCTCCGCCACGGCCAGTTCGAGAAAGCGCTCGTAGCTGCGCCGGCGCACGCCGCTCATCTGCTCGAAGTCGAGCGGGCCAAAGAAAAACGGCTGCCGATCGCCGGCGCCGGGATTGTGCAGGTCGAAGAAGGCCGCCAGGCGACCGGTCTCGATCAAGGCGCCGACCCGCGCTTTGGCAGCACTCACTTCGGGATACACGGCTTGTTCCGACCAGTCGCGGTTGTGATCGCGCGGCACGGCCTCCTTGCCACCGGCGCCGATGGCAACGTTGTCGACATCCATGATTGGGATGAAAAAGATCTCGGCCTGATCGCGCAGGGCGCGCGCGGCGGGGGCATCGCTGGTGGCCCAGTCGAGGAAGCCGCGGCCGACCCAGGAGGCACCCGCCTCCCAGGCATGCTGGCGCGCCTGCACCCAGACCGCCTGTGGGGCGTCGCGCCGACCGAAGCGCAGGCCTGGCACCGGCCGACCCTCGCGGGTGGTGGCGAGCACGAAACGCTCGGCTTCCGGCAGCCGCGCCGCCGTTTCGGTGAGCAGGGCCTCGCTGTGCGAGGGCAGGAAGGGCGGCCCCCAGGCCAGCCAGAAACGGGCGGCCGGCGCGGTCAGGCGGTAGCTGGCAGAGGTTTGGGTGATTTCGCCGGGCTCGGTCGGTTGCCAGGTGCTGTCGTCAGTGCTGATCGAGGCCTGACGCGGCATCGACCAGGCCGCGGCGAGTCGGTCCTGGGCGCGGAAGGGGCGGCTGGCCGGTCGCACCACCACGGTCAGGGGCTGGCCGGGCGTGGCGCCATCGATCCGAACATACCACCAGCAGGGCCAGCCCCGACCCTCGCGCACCGGCGGAGCGATCTCGATCCGACCGGCATCGGCGTCCAAGGCCAGGACGTCGGCTGCGCCGCCCGGGAAATCGTGGTGCACGGTGAGCTGCGCGTGGGCAGGCAGGCAGAACAGCAGCAGGGCGGCGAGGCGGTGGAGCATGAACAGAGCACGGCTCCAACCGCCGCCATGTTGCGCGGGTGTGCGAGGAAAAGACCGGCGGGCTTACTCCGTCGGCAGGCGTGCCGACTGCCAGGCAAGGAAGCGCCAATCACCGCCTTCCTTGCGCCAGACGGCGAGGTAGCTGAGCGTTGCTTCCATGCGCCCGCTGGCGCCCTCGACCTGCAGCTTGGCGCGACCGCTCATCAACGCGAGACCGGGGGCGGGGAAGGTGATCGTGCGTTCGCCGGGTTCGTAGGCGAGGTACTTCGTGCGCCCGCCGAGCAGGCTGTCGAGAAAACTGGCCTTGGTGTCGACGAGACCATTCGAGTGGGCATAGTGCAACTCGGCGGAAAAGGCGGCGTCGAGGGCCGCGCGCTCCGGCTGGAGCATGGCGGCGATGCGGGCGCTGTCGGCCGCGACAATCGCCTCGGTTTCGTCGGCGGCGTGCAGGGGCAGAACGGCGAGGCAGGCGAGCAGGAGCAGCAGGCGGCGGGTCATGCGCCCAGCATGCGGGAACGGGACGGTGAATCCAGCGGAAAGTGGCGCGCTGTCTGGGTAGGGCGCTCTGTCCCAGAGCGCCGGGTTTGGAG
>JAEYYS010000325.1 GCA_023428335.1 Verrucomicrobiota bacterium
ATCCACGGCTCCGCCGGGCTTGGCCAGTGAAATCGGCGCGCGCCGATTTCATCACCGGCGGTTGTGGAAATCCGCTGCCTCGGCGCGTTTGCCTTCCATGCTCCGCCTTCTCCCCCTGCTCGTCGCCGGCAGTCTCGCCGCCCAATCGCCCGACGCGGTTTTCCTGCATGGCCGTGTGCTGACCCTCGATGCCGGCGAACGCGTGGTCGAGGCGCTCGCCGTGCGCGACGGCCGCCTGCTCGCAGTCGGCAGCGATGCCGAGATCAAACAACTCGCCGGCCCGCAGACTGAGGTCGTCGACCTCAAGGGCCGCATGGTCCTGCCCGGCCTGATCGAGACGCACTGCCACAGCATCGGTGCCTCGCGCGCCGCCCTGGCGGCCGATTACCAGGAACTGCACAGCATCGCCGAGATCCAGGACTGGGTGCGCCAGCGCGCGGCTGAACGGCCGGAGGGCAGCTGGATCGAGGTGCCGCGCAACGAGATCACCCGCCTGCGCGAGCGCCGCTTTCCGACGCCCGAGGAACTCGACGCCGCCACGACGCGCCACCCGGTGCTGTTCGTCTCGGTCACCAAGTCGGTCCTCAACAGCGCCGGCTGGCGCGCGCTCGGTGTCGCACGCGAGGGCGACACCGTCAGCGGCGGCGAGGTCGTCTTTGAAAACGGCCGGCCCGTGCTCATGCGCGGCGGTCAGGCCGCCCTGCGCACGCTCATGCCGCAGCCGCCCGCCCCTTCGCCCGCGGCCCTGCGCGCCAAGCTGCGCGAGCTGCACGGCGTGTACAATTCGGTCGGTCTCACCAGCATCTTCGAGCGCGCCACCGACCGCGCCGGCTTCGATCTCTTTCGCGACCTCGCCGCCCAGGGCGAGCTCACCACGCGCGTGCGCGGCACCTTCCGCTTTTCGGCGAAGGACGCGGCCGGGGTGGAGAAGTATGTGCAGTCACTCGGTCTGAAACCCGGCGAGGGCGATGACTGGGTGCGCGCCACCTGCCTGAAGATCACCGTCGATGGCGGCATTCACTGGGGCACCACCTGGCTGAGCGAGCCGCATGGCGACAAGCGCACCGCCTTTTACCGCAACACCGATCCCGCCTACACCGGCACTCAATCCTACAGCGAGGCGCAGATGCGCGAGATCTTCGGCACCGCCAACCGCCTCGGCTGGCCGATCAGCGCCCATGTCACCGGCGACGGCGGCGCCATGGCCGTGCTGCGCGCGGTGGCGGCCGTGGCCGGCGAGCAGCCGTCGATGCGTGATCGCCGTTTCAACCTCATCCACTGCTACTTCCCCGATGCCGCCATGGTGGCGCTGGCGAAGCAGGTCAACGCCGGTGTCGACACCCAGGGTTACCTCTATTACCGCGACGCCGATTTCATCGCCCAGATCTACGGACCCGCCTGGGCGGAGCGCTTCATCGGCCTGGGCGACTGGGTGCGCGGCGGCGTGCCGGTCGGACTCAACAGCGACCACATGATCGGCTTCGATCCCGATCACGCGATGAACTCCTTCAATCCCTTCCTCATGCTCTGGCTGGCCGTGGCACGCCAGGACGACCAGGGCCGGGTGCACGGCGCCCATCAGAAGCTCGACCGGCTCAATGCCCTGCGCACGCTGACCACCTGGGCGGCCTGGCTGAGCTTCGATGAGGATCGGCTCGGCAGCCTTGAAACCGGCAAGCTCGCCGACTTCGTGGTCATCGACCGCGACTACCTCGCCTGTCCCGAGGCGGAGATCCGCGACATCCGTGCCCTGCGCACCGTCGTCGGCGGCCGCACGGTCTGGCAGCGCTGAGGCAGGCGGTCAGAGCAGGCTGCTGTCGTCGCGCTTCTCCAGGCGCCCGATCTTCTTTTTGATCGTCTCCAGGTGCACGGTCATCTCGTGCAGGGCCTTCAGGCAGTCCGCCTGGGTCTCGGCATCCTGCAAGCCCGGCAGCGCCGGATGGATCTTCATGAACTGCAGGGCCACCGTCTTGCAGGCCTCACGGATGTGCTGGATCGATTCGGGTCGGGTCATCCCCTGAAAATGAAGCTGGCAACGCCCCAGGCAAGCCTGAACTCCAAATGGGGTCAGGCGACATGAAACGCTGAAGGCCAATCGTTTTTGCCAGCTTCCAGGGTGAAAACGAGATTTGCTACCATGGCGTTGCCATGAGCACCCCACACCACACCCCTGAATCGGTCACTGCCACCGCCACCTTCATCGGCATCGACTACCACAAGCGCTACAGTGTCTGGCATGCCCTTGACGCCTCTGGACAGAGTCTTGGCAAAGGACGCATCGAGCACCATTCCCCCCAGGATTTCGCCGCCGTGGTGCGGCGCTGGCCCACCCCCCGTGTTGTCCTTGAGGCGTCCATGAACTGGCACTGGCTTTACGAGGTTCTTGAGCAGGCCATGCCGGCGGCAAACATCACCCTGGCCAATCCCTTCAAAACCCGCATCATCGCCGAAGCGCAGGTCAAGACGGACAAGATCGATGCCCGCATCCTGGCACAACTGCTGCGCGTCGGCATGGTCAGCCAGGTCCACATCCCCGCCAAGGAGACGCGCCAACGCAAGGAGGTCCTGCGCCAGCGCTGTTTCTTCGTGCGGCAGCGGACCATGCTGCGCAATCGGATCCACCGACTCCTGGGGGCGCAGCACGACCTGAAGCTGCCCCAATGCAGCGATCTGTTTGGCAAGAGGGGAATGAGCTTTCTGGAGAAACTGGAACTGCCTGCCCCCTATGGCCTGCTGCTCAAACAGCAGTTGGAAATGCTCAAGGGAGTGCAGCAGCGCATCAAGGAGGATGAGAAGGCACTGGAGTTGATGATGGCCATGACCGAAGCTCAGGGCAAGGTTTTGAGCATTCCCGGGATGGGGCCGATTCTGGCGGCCGTGGTGGTCAGCGAGATTGACGACATCAGCCGGTTTGCCAGCGCCCAGAAGCTGTGCGGCTACATTGGCCTGTGCCCAAGCACCAGCAGCAGTGGCGGCAGGACCTTTCAAGGCAAGCTGATGAGGCACTGCAACAAGTGGCTGCGTTGGGCCTTTGTCGAGGCAGCGTGGGTGGCCATTGGTTGCGACTCCTACTTTGGCGATCTCTACAAGAAGAAGCGGGCAGGCGGCAAAAAGGCCAACACGGCCATCCTTTGCGTGGCCAGGCGGATGGCCCGCATCACCTGGCAAATCTTGACTCAGGGGCGTGAATATCAGAAAATGCCCACGAATTTCTCGCCGAACGCAGAGTCCGCCCAAGCGAAACAGAATTTCCCCAGCCGCTCCAATTGCACATTGGTTGGTTGCTGAGCTCCGGCTCCAGCAGCGCACCTTGGGTCAGGATGGAGGGCTGGGGATCTGATTTTCGCAATGGCAGGGGGCAAGAATGCCCGCCCCGCAGAGAAGTGTGATTCCAGTATCGCCAGACCTGGCGTGGAGCATGAACCGCAGGACTGCGCGTCCGATCAGACGCGCAGCGGGGGAGTCGTTGTTGCACCAGAACTGCGCCTCAGAGCCATCCAGACTAACCTGCATCGGCTTCCCTTCGTCTAACCACTAATAACACTTTCCACTTGACACACTTTTTTCAGAGAAGTGTGCAACTGCCTGACAAAATGACAGCCGTCCACGCCTCGAACCTGAGGGATCTGCGAAGCGGTGAGGGGTCCCCACTTCCCGGGTGGTAAGCCATTTTTTGCCGCAAAAGAGCGCAAGGAACACAAGAATTCAGCCAAGGAGGGCTTTGGCGTTCCTGGGCCTTGCTTGGCGGCGAGAGTGTGCCGAAGCTCACTCACTCTTTGGGGGTGGCCACGCGTGACCCCTGAGCGAGCAGGCTGCGCCATGCTCGCGCTCCGGTGGAGCTTCGCCTCCCCCGCTCAGCGGTCGAAGAAGCTCTGTTCCTCGCGGTCGCCGACTTTCAGGTAGCGGTAGTAGACTTCGAGCTGAAGGGTGCAGAGGGTTTGGCGGTAGACTTCGTGGGCGGCGTCGCCGGCGGGCCAGTTGGGGCGGCCGCGCTTGAAGCTGCCGTCGGGCTGCTGGGCGGCGAGGATCTGCGGCAGGAACTGCTCGTTGTAGAACTTCCATTCGTCGCCCCCGGCCTGGAAGAAGGTCTGGGTGTAGTAGTACCAGCAGTACAGGTT
>JAEYYS010000501.1 GCA_023428335.1 Verrucomicrobiota bacterium
GCCCCCGCCAAGCCGGCCGCACCGAAGCCAGAGGTCAAAAAAGCCGACACGCCGCCAGCACCAGCCGCGGCCAAGCCGGCAGTCAAAAAAGCCGATGCCCCACCGGCTCCCGCGCCGGCCAAGCCGGCTGCGCCGCCCCCGGCTGCCCAGCCCAAGTGAAGACTGGCGCGCAGGCCCGGCCTGCGCCATGTCATGAACGCCGTTCTTTGGCCAACCCAAGCCGGACGGCGTTCGTTCGTTTTTATCGTACCCCCATGATGCCCCTCCTCCTCCGCCGCGGCGCCCCCGCGCTGGCCCTGGCCGCCGCCCTGACCTCCTGCGAACGCGTCGGCTCGCGCATGGAGATCACCGAGACCCGCGAGATCTCCCAGTACGAAGCCACGCCGAAGCTGCATGCCTACCCGCAGGAGCGCTTTGGCGACGAGCGCCTGTCCTGGACCACGCCGGAAGGCTGGGCGCGCGCCGAGCGCAGCCAGATGCGTCCGGTCAACCTCAGCTTCGGCCCGAATGCCGAGGGCGAATGCTACCTCTCCATCCTGCCCGGCGGGGCCGGCGGCGTGCTTGCCAACGTCAACCGCTGGCGCAAGCAGATGGGCCAGCCGGACATCGGCGAGGCCGATCTGGAAAAACTGCCGAAGAAGGTCCTCATGGGCATCCAGGGCGTCTTTGTCGAGGTCGACGGCGCCTACACCAACGTCGGCGCCACCGAGGCCAAGCCTGACCACCGCCTCATTGGCATCGTCGCCACCCTGGGTGACGCCGGTTTGTTCGTGAAGATGGTCGGCCCCAAGGCCCTCGTCGAAGCGAACACCGCCGCCTTTGAGGCCTTCGTCGCCTCCCTGAAACTCCGCATGCCGCAGTGACGGCCGCCACCCCCATGTCCACCCCTTCCAAGTCCGCCTCCCTGCCCGCCCGCGTCTTCGCGTTTCTGTCCTCGTACGGTCTGGCGGTCGTGGTGCTCAGTTTCCTGCTGCTGATCACCTACCTCGGCACGATCTCGCAGAAGGACCTCGGCCTGCTCGACAGCCAGCGGAAGTACTTCGATTCCTGGTGGCTGATCCACGATTTCACCCTCGGTCGCATGGTGGTGCCGCTGCCCCTGCCCGGCGGCGGTCTGCTCATGGTGCTGCTGTTCTTCAACATGCTCTGCGGCGCCGTCATCCGCATCCGCAAGGGCTGGCGCACCCTCGGCGTGCTGATCTCGCACCTCGCCATCCTGTTCATGCTTGCCGCCGGCTTTGTCAGTTTCCTGTTCAAGACCGAGGGCGCCATGCCGCTCTTTGAAGGCCAGGCCAGCGACCAGTATCAAAGCTACCACGAGCGCATCCTCGAAATCCGCCGCTTCGATGCCAACGGCAAGGGCGAACCGACGGCGCGGGTCATTCCGATGCGGCACTTCGCCGACCTCGGCCCCGGCAAGGCGCGCGTCTTCCACGCCGCCGACCTGCCCTTCGAGGTCCAGGTCACCGGCTACCAGCGCAACGCCAACGTGGTCCAGTCCGACGAGAAGGGCTCGATCGAGGGCTACCGCATCCAGCCGGTCAGCAACGCCAAGGAAGACGAGGCCAACACCTCCGCCGTCGAGATCAGTGTCAAGCTCAAGGACGGCAGCGAGCAGAAGGCCATTCTCTGGGAGCGCGCCTTCGAACCCTTCACCGTGCGCGCCGGCGACGCCTCCTACACCCTCACCCTCGCCCGCATGAAGTGGAAGCTGCCCTTCGCCATCCGCCTCGAGGACTTCCAGCGCGAGCTGCACCCCGGCACCATGAAGGCGCGCAAGTACACCAGCCACGTCACCAAGATCACCGACGGCCGCGAAGAACCCAAGGTGGTGACCATGAACGTGCCCGTGCGCGACCAGGGTTACGTCGTCTATCAGGCCAGCTTCAGCCAGGGCGCCAGCGGCGAGCAGTCCGTCTTCACCGTCGCCAAGAACCCCTCCGACCAGTGGCCGCTGTGGAGCTGCGTCGCCGTCGGCTTCGGCCTCTGCCTGCACTTCCTCATGCACCTCGTCCGCTTCCTGCGGCGCGCCCTGCAGTCCAAAACCGCCTGACCCCGAGCATGAAAACCCTTTTCGCCCTGCTGCTGTTCTCCGTCGCCAGCCTGCTGCCCGCGCAGCAGACCGACCCCGCCCTGCTGCGCGACCCGGAGGTCGTCGCCGCCTTCCAGTCGCTGCCCATCCAGGAGGGCGGCCGCATCAAGCCGCTCGACACCTACGCGCGCTTCCTGCTGCTACGCCTGCACGGCAAGCAGAGCATCAAGGTCGACCACCCGGACCTGCCCGGTGTCAAAAAACTCAAGGCCACCGAGTGGCTGCTGCTGTCCTGGTTCCGCCCCGACATCGCCCGCGACCTGCCGCTCTTCGTGGTCGACAACTCCCAGGCGGTCGGTGAGATCGGCGTCGATCCCAAGGACCTGCGCGACCGCTATTCCTGGAACGAGATCGTCAAGGGCAAGGACGAACTCGTCCAGCGCGCCCAGTCGTACAGCGAGATCGAATCGAACCAGCGCACCGGCGTCCAGCGCAACGTCATCGACCTGGCGCGCAACTTCTTCGATTTCGACGCCGTCAGCGACTTCCTCACCGCGGCGCGCACCGACTGGAACAAGGAGGTCGCCGCCATCCTGCCCGAGGCCGCCGCGAAGGAACTCATCGGCGACGGCAAACTGAGCGTCTGGTCGCTGGCCGAAAAACTCGGCGTCATGATCCGCGAGGACAAACTCGCCGCGCTCGGCCAGGAGACCTCAAACCGCCTGCTCGAACTCTTCATCAACACCACCCTGCGCCCCGGCAAAACGCTGGCCTTCCTGCCCCCCGACGACGAGAAGGAGGAAGCCTGGCTCAACGTCGAGCAGACCATCACCAGCCTGATGCGCGCCGGTCCCCTCGCCGGGGGCGTGGAACGCACCGAGGCGAATCGCGACGCCCTGTCCGCCGGCGACTACCGCCGCTCGCAGATGCGCGACGCCCTGCATGAGGCCAGCCTCAAGGCCGAGACCTTCAAGCCGGCGGTGCTGGCCTTCGTCCAGGGCATCCGCGAGCAGGCGGAGAAGCGCGGCGAACTGAAGCATGTCGACCGCGAGGTCGCCTACCACAAGGCGGACCATTTCACCAACGCCCTCGTCTGGTACCTGCTCGGTTTCCTGGTGGCCTTTGCCGGCCTGCTGGCACCGAGAACCGGCTGGTCACGCTGGGCGGCCCGTGTCGCCTGGGTGGCCCTCATCCTCGCCCTCGGCTACAACACCTGGGGCATCATCGTGCGCTGCCTGATCAACGAGCGCCCGCCGATCGCGACACTCTACGAAACCATCATCTTCATCGCCGGCTGCTGCGCCCTGGTCGGCCTGTTCATCGAGCGCTTCACCCGCCAGGGCATCGGCCTCGTGGTCACCGGCTTCGCTGGCGCGCTCGGCATGTTCCTGTCGAACCGCTTCATGGCCCTCGACGGCCAGGACACCATGCCGACCCTGGAAGCGGTGCTGATCACCAACTTCTGGCTCGCCACCCATGTCACCTGCATCAACATCGGCTACGCCGGCGCCCTGCTCGGCTCCATTGTGTCGATGGTCTACGTGCTGTTCCGGCTCTTCGCCAAGGGCGACAAGGTGGCCGACTTCCGCCGCCTGCTGACGCGCGTCACCTACGGCATCATCTGCTTCGGCCTGCTGTTCTCGCTGGTCGGCACGGTGCTCGGCGGCATCTGGGCGAACGACAGCTGGGGCCGCTTCTGGGGCTGGGATCCGAAGGAGAACGGCGCGCTCATGATCGTGCTCATGGGCCTGATCATCCTGCATGCCCGCCTCGGCGGCTACATCCGCGAGATCGGCCTGCATGGCCTGTCGCTCGTGCTCGGTGCCATCACCCTGTTCAGCTGGTTCGGCGTCAACCAGCTCAGCATCGGCCTGCACAGCTACGGTTTCACCGCCGGCATCTCGCTGGCACTCAACATCGGCTACAGCATCAAGGCCGCCTTCGCCCTGGCCTGCGTCGGCTTCTGGTGGCAGGAGCGACGCGCCCGCGCCGCGGCCTGATCAGAAACCCATGCCCGGCGGCAGCCCAAGGCCGCCGGTGAGCTTGCCCATCTCCGCGGCCTGAGTGTCCTTGGCCTTCTTCTGCGCCTGTTGAACGGCGGCCAGCACCAGGTCCTGCAGCATCTCCACCTCGGCCGGGTCCACGACCTCGCGGTCGAGGCGGATCGATTGGACATCGCCATGGCCATCGGCAACGGCGACGACCTTGCCGCCGGCGACACTGCCCTCAAAGGTTTTCGAACCCAGGTCGGCCTGGGCCTTTTGCATCTGGCTTTGCATCTGCTGAACCTGCTTCAGCATCTTCTGGATGTTCATGATCGGTGAGGCGGGTCAGTTGCCCGCGAGCTTGAGTTTGAACTTTTCGATCGCGCTGCGAATCAGCGGATCATTGTGGAAATCATCGGCTGCTGCCGGCGGCGCCTCCTCGGCAGACACGGGTTCTGCCTCGGCGGAGGGCGACGGTTCCTCAGCGGGAATCGGCGCCGGGGCGGGCTTGGCGACCGGTGCCGGCGCGGCGCGCACGGGTTCCGGCAGGCTGCCAAACAGCTCCAGGGCGGGTGGCGGCTTGAGCGAAGGATCGACCACCAAGTCAAAGCGCATCGGCTCGCCGAGAATCTCGGTGGCGAGCGCCTCCAGATAGGTGCGCTGGTTGTCGCGCGCCAGACTGTCGCGCGCATGGCTTTCCTCGGACGGGAAGCCCAGCTTGACGACGCCGCGGGCGCGCCCAAGCACGGTCGTGCATTCCAACCACTGGACGATGAGCGGTCGCTTGGCGCGCACGCGCTCGATCAGTTCCAGACGAAACTCTTCATGGGTCAGGGC
>JAEYYS010000503.1 GCA_023428335.1 Verrucomicrobiota bacterium
ACACCGGCTCGTTCAACGGTGTCGAAATCAGCCGCCAGGTGGCCGAACAACTGGGCGTGGCCGACCAGGGTCAGCCGGTCGAGGGTCTGATCCTGCTGTCGGTGGGCGGCACGACGACCTCCGACGATGCCGGCCTGCGCACGGTGCGCCTGGCCGACCTCAGCCTGTTCGGGGAAACCTGGCGCAACGCCCCGGTCGACATCTCGCCGGGTCCGCCGCGGGTGGGCAGCTACTTTTTGCGCGATTACCGGGTCACCTTCGACTTCCGCACCGGGCGGATTTGGCTGGAACGCTAGGCCGGGTTTTTGCTGGGCCGGCCAAGCGTTCAAAAATTTTATTTCCAAGGTTGCAAAGCCCGGCCAAACTTTTATTCTGGCCCTCGCTTGTGAAATTTTTCACAAGCGCAGAAACCGACATCTTATGGGTAACTTCTTTCCGCGCTGGACCAATTGGCTGCCTCTGAAGCTCGCCATTGGCGTCGCATTCATTGCTTTCGGAGTCAGTGTGGGCGTGGCCTACTACTTCACGCCCAAGTACACGCGGGTGGGCTACGAGCCGACGCAGCCGGTGCCGTTTTCGCATGAGATCCATGCCGGCCAGCTCGGTCTGGACTGCCGCTACTGCCACTCCTTTGTGGAGCAGTCGGGCCACGCCAACGTGCCGACCAACCAGACCTGCTTCAACTGCCATGGTCCAGGCAAGGGCAACATCAAGGCGGACAGCCCGAAGCTGGAGCTGGTGCGCAAGGCCCAGGAGACCGGTGAGCCGATCCCGTGGGTGAAGGTGCACAAGGCACCCGACTACGTCTATTTCAACCACAGCGCCCACCTCAACCGCGGCATTTCCTGCCAGTCCTGCCACGGCCAGGTCAATGAGATGGAGGTCGTCAAGCATGCCGAACCTCACTCGATGGGCTGGTGCCTCGACTGCCACCGCAATCCCGAGCAGAACCTGCGTCCGCTCGATCAGGTCACCAACCTGAACTACAAACCCTCCGACCTCGACCGCGCCGCCTTCTATGAGGGCCTGCTTGGCAAGGGCGTGAAGGCCGATGAAATCGCCGGCACCATCCGTCCGGGCGGCAAGGCCTCCGGCCTCGACGACATCCTCTCGCTCGCCACCGCCACCTATGGCAAGCAGGTCACCCAGCTCGAGGTGGGCAGCCAGCTGAAGAAGCACTGGCAGGTGCAGCCTCCTGAGTCCTGCACCGCCTGCCACCGCTAACCCCTGCGACCCCTTTCCGCCCTCATGAAACGCATTTGGAACCACCCCGCAGAGCCTCAAACCGGCAAGCGCTACTGGCGCAGCAACGCCGAACTTGAGCGCCGCTCGGAGTTTCTGGACAAGCTCGGCGTCGAATTCCCCGCCGGCGACACCCTCACCGAGGACGAACGCGAAAACTCGCGCCGCGATTTCCTCAAGCTCATGGGCGCCTCGACGGCGCTGATGGGGCTGGCCGCCTGCCGTCGGCCGCTCACCAACATCCTGCCCTACACCGACCACGTCGAGTGGGTGGTGCCCGGCCGTCCGCTGCTGTATGCGACCGCCATGCCGACCGCGACCGGCGCAACGCCGGTGGTGGCCGTCACCCATGAGGGCCGGCCGACCCATCTGCAGGGCAACCCGCTGCACCCGCTGAGCGGCGGTCTCGACGCCTTTGCCCAGGCCTCGGTGCTCGACCTCTACGACCCGCAGCGCTCGCAGTCGCCGCTCGTCAAGGGCAAGGCGGCGACTTGGGAACAGGCCAACAAGGCGCTTGCCGCCCTGGCAGAAGCCGCCAAGAAGGACGCCGGTGCCAGCCTCGCCATTGCCGTCGGCAAGACCACTTCCCCGACCCTGCATCGCCTGCTCGGCGAGCTGAAAACCGCCCTGCCGCAGGCGCGCCTGTTCGGTTACGAAGCGATTGGCAGTGAGGGTCGCGACGCCGCCCACGCCGCGGTTTTCGGCGCCGGCACCAAGACCTTTGTCCGCTACAGCAAGGCCCTGCGCGTGCTCGCGCTCGACTGCGACTTCCTCGGCCTCGATCCGGTGGCTGGCGAGGCGGTCAAACACTTCACCAAGCAGCGCGCCAAGGACAAGCCGGGCGGCGAGATGAACCGCCTTTACGCCCTGGAGAACCGCTACACGGTGACCGGCGGCATGGCCGATCACCGCAAGCCGCTCGCTGCCAGCCTGATTCCCGCCGCCGCCGCCGTCATCGCCGAAGCCCTCGGCGACAGCTCGGCCAAGGCCGTTGCCGATAGCGCCCCCGCCGCCCTCAAGGAGTGGCTGGCGCCGGCGATCCGCGACCTCATTGACCACAAGGGCAAGGCCCTGGTGCTCGCCGGCTCGCGCTACGGTGCCGAAGTGCACGCCCTCGTCGCTTCGATCAACAACGCTCTCGGCGCCTTTGGCAGCACGATCGAACTGCGTCAGGCGGACGGCGAAGCCGCGCTTGGCAGCAGTGCCGACTTGACCGCCGCGCTCGCGTCCGGCTCGGTCAAGACCCTCGTCTCCCTGACGGCCTCCAACCTGCTCTTCGACGCCCCGGCCGCCCTCAGCGCCGCCGTGGAAGACAAGGGTGTGCAGGTTGTCCATCTTGGTCACCTGGCCAACACGACGGCGCGCAAGGCCGCCCTGCATTTGCCTGCTGCCCACTATCTGGAGTCCTGGGGCGACGTGCGCGCCGCCGATGGCACCTACTCGGTGGTTCAGCCGATGATCCAGCCGCTTTACGACGGCGCCAGCGCGATCGAAGTCGTGCTTGCCCTGCTCGGCCGCAAGACGCTCGGCCCGGTGACGCCGGCTGCCGACGCTCCGGCGCCGGAAGACCCGGCTCATCAGGCCGTGCGCGACACCTTTGCCCAGGTGGCGAAGCAGCTCGACGAAGAGAAGTGGAATCACACCCTCCGCGACGGTTTCCTCAAGGGCTCGGCCTACGCGAAGGCCGCCGTGGAAGTCAATACCGCCGCCGCCGCCGCCCTGGCCGCCAAGGCCAAGCCTGTTGAGGCGCCGAGCGCCGAGGCCCTGGAGGTCGTGCTGGTGCCCGACGCCGGTGTGCAGGATGGTCGCTACATCAGCAACGCCTGGCTGCAGGAAGCCCCGGACCCGGTCACCAAGCTGAGCTGGGACAACGCCGCCTGGATTGGCTCGGCCACCTTCCGCGCCCTCAAGCTCAAGGAAGGTCAGATCATCCAAATCAGCGTCGGCGACGCCGAGATCAAGCTGCCTGCCATCGAAGCTCCCGGCCACGTGTCCCACTCGATCACCCTGCCGCTCGGCTACGGTGAGAAGGGCCTGGGCTTTGTCGCCTCCGACGCCAACAACAAGGGGCGCGGCTTCAATGTCTACCCGCTGCGCAAGGCCGCGGACGAGTTTGTCCTGACCGGCGCCAAGGTCGAGGTCACCGGCGAGTTTTACGAGCTGGCCATGACCCAGGAGCACAACAGCATGGAGGGCCGCGCCCTCTATCGCGAGGCAACCCTGGAAACCTTCACCAAGACGCCCGACTTCGTCAACAAGACGGGCATGGACAGCCACATCCCGCAGAACATCTCGTTCTACAAGGGGCAGATTGGCCGCAAGACCGAGACCAATCCCGAGGGCTTCGACTATGAGACGAAGCACCAGTGGGGCATGACGATCGACCTCAGCAAGTGCATCGGCTGCACCGCCTGCGTCATCGCCTGCCAGAGCGAGAACAACATCCCGGTGGTCGGCAAGGACCAGGTGCGCAAGGGGCGTCTCATGCAGTGGATCCGCATGGACCGCTACTTCGCCAGCGCCACCTGGGGCGAGCAGAACGCCAAGCGCGACGATGTCATGATCGAGCCGACCGTCGAGCAGCTCGAAAACGCCGAGATGGTCCAGCAGCCGGTCGCCTGCCAGCAGTGCGAGTCGGCCCCGTGCGAAACCGTCTGCCCGGTGAACGCCACCGTCCACACCGACGACGGCCTCAACGCCATGGCCTACAACCGCTGCATTGGCACCCGCTACTGCGCGAACAACTGCCCCTACACGGCGCGTCGCTTCAACTGGTTCGACTACAACAAGCGTCCGCTCGACGAGCTCTACCTCGGCCCGCTTTCCACCAAGGACAAGACCGGCGTGCGCGAGTCCGTGCAGCTGCAGAAGAATCCGAACGTCACCGTGCGCATGCGCGGCGTCATCGAGAAGTGCACCTACTGCGTGCAGCGCCTCGAGGCCGCCAAGATCCTGCAGAAGCAGAAGCAGCGCGACTCCAAGGACTTCCGCGTGCCGACCGACACCGTCAAGGTCGCCTGCCAGGCCGCCTGTCCGGCCGAGGCCATCGTCTTCGGCGACCTCGCCGACGACAAGTCCGCGGTCAACAAGGCCAAGGCCTCGCCGCGCAACTACACTCTGCTCAAGTACATCGGCACGCAGCCGCGCACCAGCTACCTAGCGCGCCTGCGCAATCCGAATCCGGCGATGCCCGGCGCCGAGAACATCGCCGCCTGGAGCGCGCATCAGATCTAACAGGCCTTTTTCCCTCCCCCCGCTGACATGTCGAAAGCAGCCGCCACCGATCACCCCGCCGCTCCTCACACCGGTGCCCCGCGCATCCTGGACCGTGAGCCGTTGGTGCTCAACAACCGCTCCTACTCCTGGATCACCAACCGCATCTGCGGCATCGTGGAGAACAAGCAGCCCGCCCTCTGGTGGCTGCTGTTCGTGCCCTCGGTGCTGCTCACCGGTCTGACGGTGTTCTGCTTCGCCTACCTGATCTCCACCGGGGTCGGCGTCTGGGGCCAGAAGCAGCCGGTTGCCTGGGCCTGGGACATTACCAACTTCGTGTTCTGGATCGGTATCGGCCACGCCGGCACCCTGATCTCGGCGATTCTCTTCCTGACCCGCCAGAAGTGGCGTACGTCGGTCAACCGCGCCGCCGAGGCGATGACGCTGTTCGCCGTCATGTGCGCCGGCCTGTTCCCGGCCTTCCACGTCGGCCGCGTCTGGATGGTCTGGTTCCTCGCCCCCATCCCGAACGCCAATGCCATCTGGCAGAACTTCAAGTCGCCCCTGCTTTGGGACGTCTTCGCGGTGTCGACCTACTTCACCGTCTCGGTCATCTTCTGGTACATCGGCCTCATCCCCGACCTCGCCACGCTGCGCGACCGCTGCAAGCCCGGCCTGAAGAAGGTGCTCTACGGCATGTTTGCCCTCGGCTGGCGCGGTGCCAACCGCCACTGGAGCCACTATGAGACGGCCTACATGCTGCTGGCCGCGCTCTCGACCCCGCTGGTGCTCTCCGTGCACTCCGTCGTTTCCTTCGACTTCGCCACGTCCATCGTGCCCGGCTGGCACACCACCATCTTCCCGCCCTACTTCGTCGCGGGCGCCATCTTCGGCGGTTTCGCCATGGTGCTGACCCTGATGATCCCGGTGTCGAAGATCTACGGCCTCGGCGACCTGATCACGCCGAAGCACATCGACAACATGGCGAAGATCATCCTGCTCACCGGCACGATCGTCGGTTACGCCTACTGCATGGAGTTCTTCATGGCCTATTACAGTGCCAACAAGCTCGAATTGCAGACCTTCCAGCTGCGCGGCCTCTACGGTCCGTCGACCTGGGCCTATTACTTCATGTTCGGCTTCAACGTCTTTGCGCCGCAGCTCTTCTGGTATCGCCCCTTCCGCCACAACCTGTGGGTCGTCATGTTCGTCTGCATGTGCGTCAACGCCGGCATGTGGTTCGAGCGTTACGTCATCATCGCCACCACCCTGGAGCGCCACCTGGTGCCGGGCTCCTGGCGCGTCTATGAGGCCACCTGGGTCGACAAGTACACCTTCCTCGGCACCTTCGGCCTGTTCATGATGCTGTTCCTGCTGTTCCTGCGCTTCCTGCCGGTCATCGCCATCGGCGAAGTCAAGGGCGTGCTGCCGCAGTCGAACCCGCACCACGAGGACCACGGCAAGGACGCCGTCCAGGAGGAGGACCTCATGGGCTATCCCGACCGTCATGTCCCCCGTGAAGCCGTCGCCTGAGCGGCGCCGCGATCTGAAACTTGAAATCTGAAATCTGACATTCCAGTGAGCACCACCCTCAAACGAGTTCACGGCTACCTCGCCGAGTTCGACAGCGTGAAGGACCTCTATCACGCTGCCGAGCATGTCCGCGATGCCGGTTATCAGCGTTGGGACGTCCACTCGCCCTTCCCGATCCATGGCATGGACCACGCCATGGGCGTCAAGCGCTCCAAACTGCCCTGGTTCGTCTTCTTCGGCGGCCTCACCGGCATCTGCATCGCCTTCGTCCTGCAGACCCTCACCCAGACCACCTTCTGGTCCGACATCGGCCTCGGCTTCCTGGAGACCCTGGCGGAAACCTACCCGACCGTGGTGCAGGCCAAGCCGACCCACATCTGGACGCTGCCCGCCTTCTTCCCGGTGATGTTCGAGCTGACCATCCTGTTCTCCGCCTTCACCACCCTGTTCGGCCTGCTCGGCCTGATCGGCCTGCCGCGCCTGAACCACCCGCTGTTCGTCTCCAAGCGCTTCGCCAAGTTCTCCGACGACGGTTTCTTTGTCTGCATCGAGGCGCGCGACCCGAAGTTTTCCCAGGAGGGCACACGCTCCTTCCTGGAAAAGATCGGTGGCAAGAACCTCGAGCTCGTCGAAGACGACATCTGAGCCCGCGTCTGGTCGCGTGAATGCGCGTTGCGCGGGTTTCGTCCAACCCAGCATCCCATCATGAAGGCCCGCACCCCTCTCCTCTGTCTGGCCGCCACCCTCGGCCTGAGTTCCTGCTACATGGCAACCCTGCCGCCCGGCCCGGGCTTCCGTCCGCCCGGGCATCTGTATCCACCGTCCAGCCACAGCCACGCCCCTTCGCGCTGGCCCAGCTACAGCTCCGGCGGCGTCCGCCAGACTGGCTATGACTTCGGCCGCTCCGACCGTTACGCCGGCCTCGATTCCCGCCCCGACCGCTACCGCAACCGGGTCAGTTCCAAGCATTGGAACACCTTTGTCGCCGGTTATCGCGATGGCTATGGCCCAGTGTACGGCGGTCGCCCTTCGCGGCCGACTCAGCCCGTCTACAATGACGCGGTCTGGCGCAGTGGCGTCAGCCTCGGCCAGCTCGATCGCCGGCGCGGTCTGTCGAGCGATTACCGACGCTACCGCAGCCGATACACGGCGCGGACCGAGGCGAGCTTTCGCGACGGCTACCTGCACGGCTGGCATGGCCGCTGAAGCGGCTCACTCCGGGCGCACGCGCTTCATCGTGAAGACCCCGCGGTCCTTGCCACTGCTGTAGCAGGCCTCGAAGTGATCGCCGTGAATGCGGCCTTCGTAGCGGTACAGGCCACCGGCCCAGTCGGGCATGCGGTGCTGGCCTTCCAAGGTCAGGCCGTGCTTCGACGGGGTGACCCGATGGCCGGCGCGGTAGCTGCCGCTGAGAATCTTGGCCCAGGTGGCGTGATAATGGAAGTCGTGCTCGTCGGCGGAGTTCTTGGGCGGGGTGACGACCGCGCGCAGGCGGCCGTGGTGACCGTTGACATGGCTGCGCCAGGTGCCCTGCCAGGCGCCGGCGGCACCCGGTTG
>JAEYYS010000465.1 GCA_023428335.1 Verrucomicrobiota bacterium
CAGCAGGCGGAGCATGCAGCGAGTCTAACCGGAAGGCCGCGCACTTGACCACGACAAAGGCTGGTCGGAATGCAACGCGGAAAGTACTCCCTGGGCTTCAGCCCGCCTAGATGTGGCCGGCCGGCGGCGCGCTGAAGCGCTCGAGTACCTTGGCGCTCACTTGGCGACCGCACGCACGCTGAAGTCGTCGTAATGGACATCGACCGCGTTCGTGGTCAGGCTGACCAGGCTCTTGGTGGCGTGGGTCACGCCCTCCGACTGAAACCGACCGACCTCCTTGCCGTCGATCAGCACCTCGATGGTGTCGCCCTTGGTGCGCGTGGTCAGGGTGTACCACTCGTTCAGCTTGAGGTCGAGCGGCGCGCGCGCGGTTTTGGTCTCCAGCATTTTCTTTTCCTCGTCGGTCAGCTGGTTGGCCTTCTTGCGGTCGTAGAGACCGTTCTCGAGGGTAAAGCCGCCGGTCTTGGCGTCGCTCATCTGCACCTGCTTGGGGCTGATCGTCACCTGGCAGATGTGACCGGCGTGCGAGCCTTTGAAATCCTTGTCGTCGAACCAGACATTGAAGCTCTTGGCTGCCTCGCTGACGAAGCGGAACTTCACCTGCACCTGCAGGTCCTGCTCGCCGGGGAACTTGATGTTGTCGACCGCCGAATGATCCGACCCCTCCGGGGTGATGCCAACCAGCATGCCGTCGCGCACGACGCTGCCGCTCTTGTAATGGCCCCAGCCTTCCTTGAAGGCCTCGCCGGCGAAGTCGTCCTCAAAGAGGACCCGGCTGAAGTAGGCGGCGTCCTTGCCCTGCTTGCGCTCCAGGTCCCAAAGCTTGAGCCAGTCCTGGTCGGCGGGCGACAGACTGCTGAGCGGGATCTGGAAGGGGCGCAGGTTGACGTTGACCTTGAGCATGCCGTCGGCCGTCAGGTCGAGCAGCTCGGCCTGGATCTTTTTGCCCTCCAGGTTGGTGAGTTCGCGATACTCGCGGACACGCGACTGGGCCTGGGCGGTGGCGAGCGAGAGGCAGAGGAGAAGCAGGCAGCGGAGCATGCGCCACCCGTTAGGCCAAAAGCGCTCGCCTGCAAGCGGATCGCGAGGCGGTTCACACCGGCCGCAGCACGGACTTCACGACCTCGCCCTTGTGCATCTTTTCGAAGGCCTCGTGCCATTCCGTGATCGGCCAGACGCCGCCAATGATGGGGCGGACATCGAGCTGGCCGGAGGCGAGCAGGGCGATGACGCGTTCCCAGACCGGCCAGTTGTGGCTGAAACTGCCCTGCAGGGTGATGTTTTTCTGCACGAGCGGATCAAGATTGAAGCCAAGCGGCTGCGGCCCCCAGCCGACCTTGCTGATCCAGCCGGCCGGGCGCACAAGGTCGAGAGCGATCTTGAGGGTGGCGCTGGCGCCGGCGGCGTCGATGACGCCGTCGCAGCCGAGACCGTCGCGCGCCTGCGCCCAGGCCTTGGCATCGCCAACGATCGCCTCGCAGCCATAGTGCTTGCGGGCAAGCTCAAGACGGTGCGCGTCCTGCGGCAGGCCGACCAGGGCCACTTCCGCACCACACAGCCGGGCCATGGCCGCGCAGAGGATGCCGATGGTGCCGGGGCCGAGCACGACCACGCGGTCGCCGGGCTCGATGCGGGCGTTCTTGACCACCGCGTTGTAGGCAACACAGCAGGGTTCGGTCAGGCAGGCCTGCTCAAAGGGCAGGGCGTCGGGCACATGATGCAGGATGCGCGCGGGGACACGAACGAACTTCGTCATCGCGCCGTTGACGCCATAGCCAAAACCCTTGCGGGTGGGATCGAGGTTGTACAGGCCGCGCCGGGTCATCGGGTTGTCCTGACTGATGACCGCAGCGGTTTCCGAGACCACGCGGTCGCCCTCGCGCCAATGCTCAACCTCCTTGCCGACCTCGACAATGCGACCGCCGAACTCGTGGCCGAGCACGACCGGATAATTCACCGGCCAGGAGTGGTCGGCGGTCCACTGGTGCAGGTCGGAGCCGCAGACACCGACGTTGGCGACCTCGAGCAGGACATCCTGCGGGCCGATCGACGGCTGGTCGATCTCGCGGATTTCGACGGAGCCCTTTTCCGGGGCGAAGTTGACGACGGCGGCGGATTGCATGGTGACTCAGCATACGCGCTTTCCGGCGCGCTCCACGCCAAAGAGTGGGCGAATTGCGACACCTGAAATTCCCGCTGGCGCCGACGCCGGGCACCTGTTCAGTGGGAAGTTCGCATGTCCAAGCCTCTCATCGCCATCACCATGGGCGACCCCGCCGGGGTCGGTCCGGAAGTCTGCCTGCAACTGCTCGCCAACGAGGCGGTGCGCGCCTTTGCCACACCGGTGGTTTTCGGCGATGCCCGCCTGCTTGCCCGCTGCGCACGTCAGACCGGCCTGCCGGCACCGCGCCGCATCGTCTCGGAGATCGAATGGGCCGACATCTGCGCAAGCCTCGACGAGCCGGCGGTGCTCGACCTGTTCGGCTTTGATGCCGCGGATTTCACCCCCGGAATCGTCAGCGCCCGCACCGGTGCCGCCGCCTATCGCTACGTCGAGCGCAGCATTGAGGCCGCGCTGGCCGGCCAGGTGGCGGGCGTGGCGACCGCGCCGCTCAACAAGGAGGCCCTGCATGCCGCCGGCATCCGCTTCCCGGGGCACACGGAGATCTTTGCCGAGAAGACCGGCGCGGCCCGCGCCTGCATGTTTCAGTACAGCGACGAGGTGCGCGCCAGCTTCGTCACCGTGCACTGCGGCTACGCCGAGGTGCCCGGCCTGCTGACGCAGGAACGCATCGTCGATGTCATCGAACTGACCGCCGAGGCCATGCGCCGGATCCGCGGCACGAACCCGAAGCTTGCCGTGCTCGGGCTCAACCCGCATGCCGGCGAGCACGGCCTGTTCGGCAACGGCGAGGAGGAAAAGATCATCCTGCCCGCCATCGAGGCCGCCCGCGCCCGCGGTCTGACGGTCGAGGGCCCGCTGCCGCCCGACACCGCCTTCCTGCCGGCCAAGCGCCGCAGCACCGACGCCTTCATCTGCATGTACCACGACCAGGGCCACATCCCGCTCAAGGCGCTCGCCTTCGACACCGCGGTGAACACGACCCTCGGCCTGCCGATCATCCGCACCAGCGTCGATCACGGCACCGCCTGCGACATCGCCTGGCAGGGCAAGGCCACCGGCAGCAGCCTGTTCGAGGCCGTGCGCCTGGCGGCGAAGTTGCACCAGTCCTGAGCCCGGCTCAGGGACGCACCACCTGCTGGGCGTGCACCGCCTCGCAGATCCGGCGCAGCGAGCCTTCCAAGTCGCCATCGGCGGTCTTGAAGGCATCGGCATCAATCGTCAGCGGTGCGCCCAGCACGACGAGGGGCGCGCCATACTGCGGGCACTGCACGGCCTGTTCGAGGCTGAGGCCGCCGACCGCCTGCACGGGCACCTGCACCGCGCGCACGACCTCGCGCAGTTGGTCGAGCGGACTAGGCATGCGCCGGCCGGCGGCGGCAATGCCGCGGCGCTCGTCATAGCCGATGTGATGGATGACGTAGTCGCAGCCCAGATCCTCCAGCCACTGCGCCCCGGCCACCATGTCCTCGCAGATCATGTTGTCGCCCATGACCTTGCAGCCGAAGTCGGCCCCGGCCCTGACGACGCATTTCACCGTCTCGGCATGGGCGCGCGCCATGACGACGACGTGGGTGGCGCCAGCCTTGGCCATCATCTCGGCCTCCAGATAGCCGCCATCCATCGTCTTCAGGTCGGCGACGATGGGCGTGCCCGGAAAAGCCTGTCTCAGCGCGCGCACCCCGTGCAGGCCCTCGGCGAGGATGAGCGGCGTGCCCGCCTCCAGCCAGTCGACCCCGGCGCGCAGGGCCAGCGCGGCGGTTTCGAGGGCTTCATCGATGTTCGTGAGGTCGAGCGAGATCTGGACGATGGGTTGCATGGCGCGGTTGCACAGCATGGCAAACCCGCGCATCCTCGTCACGACAAAGATGAGGCGAAATGCGACACCGCTCAAGCCGCTCGACCGACCGCGCCGCAGTGCGGCGGAGATCGGCCGCTGGCGGCGTGAGCGCGAGCACTGGCTGGGGGCGCTGGCGCCGGCCGGGCTGTTTCATCGCCTGTTCGACCATGTGCCGGGCGTGTACTTCTTTGCCAAGAACCGCGACGGCCGGCTGATGTTCGCCAGCGAGGGCCTGCGCCGCCGCTATGCGATGCGCGACGAAACGGAGATCCTCGGCATGACCGATTTCGATCTCAATCCGGGCAGCATGGCGCAGGCCTATGTCGATGACGACCGCCGGTTGCTCGCCGGCGAGGCGGAGCGGATCGAGCGCGTCGAATTGTGGTGGGATGATCAGGGCATGCCCGACTGGTTCCTGGTCACCAAGCTGCCGCTGCACGACCGACGCGGCCGCGTCGAGGGTGTCATGGGCCTGCTGCGCCGACCCGATGCGGCCGAGCGCCGCCTGCCGGTGTTCCAGACGGTGGCGAAGGCGGTGGAGATCCTGCGCCGCGACTTCGCCGAGCCCCTGAAGATCGAGGACGTGGCACGCGCCTGCGGCCAGTCGCTGCGCCAGTTGCAGCGGCGCTTCCAGAGCGCCTTCGGCATCACCCCGCAGGAGTTTTTGCTGCGCACGCGCGTGCTGGCGGCAGCGCGCCTGCTGGAGGAAAGCGATCTGTCGGCGGCCGAGGTCGCCACACGCTGCGGCTTCGCCGATGCCAGCCGCTTCTCGCGGCACTTCCGTCTGCGCATTGGCGCCTCGCCAGCCGCCTACCGAAGGGCGCGCAGCGGTTCATGAGGCCGCCGAACTCTCGGCGCGATGGCCGAGCGTCAGGGCGCTGAAGACCATGGTCAGCACGCAGCAGACGCCCATGGTCGCCATGACCCCGCCCCAGCCCCAGTGATCGGCGATCCAGCCGACCCCGGTGCCGGCGATGGCGCTGCCGAAGACGTAGCCGAAGAAGCCGGTGAAACCGGCGGCCGTGCCCGCGGCCTTCTTCGGCACCAGATCGAGCGCGTGCAGGCCGATGAGCATGACCGGGCCGTAGATGAAAAAGCCGATGGTGATGAGCGCGGCGACATCGATCCACAGCGGCCCGTGGCGATTGAGGCCGTAGGCGATCAGGCCGAGCAGGGTGGGTACCATGAACAGGATCGTCGCCGGTGCGCGCCGTGAGCGGAACACCTTGTCGGAAATCCAGCCGCTGAGGATGGTGCCCGGCACCGCCGCCCACTCGAAGCAGGCCCAGGCGAGGCTGGAATCCTTGAAGCTGAAGTTTTTCGCCGTCTGCAGGTAGGTCGGAATCCAGTCGACCACGCCATAGCGGACAAAGTAGACGAAGGCGTTGGCGACGGCGATCGCCCAGAGCAGCTTGTTGCGGAAGACGTGCTCGAAGAAGATCTCGCGGAAGCTGAAGGTGCGCTCATGCGCCGCGCTGTAGTTCGGCGGGTAATCGTTCTTGTATTGCTCGATCGGCGGCAGGCCGCAGCTCTGCGGCGTGTCGCGAATGAGCGCAAAGGCGATCGCGGCGACGACGGCAGCCACCAGGGCATTGAAGTAAAATTTCGCGCCCCAGTCGTCGAACAGCCAGACGCCGCAGAGCGCGATGACGGCGACCAGGGCGCCGCCGACGTTGTGGGCGACATTCCAGATCGACACCGCGCGGCCGCGCTCGCGGGTGCTGAACCAGTGCACCATGGTTTTGCCGCAGGGCGCCCAGCCCATGCCGTTGACCCAGCCGTTGAGGCTTTGCAGGATGACCATGAGGGTGAGCGACAGGTAAATTTCTTTGACCAGTCCAAACACCGCCAGGATGGAGCAGGAGAGCAGCAGGCCGAGCGGCAGGAACCAGCGCGGATTGCTGCGGTCGGAGACGCTGCCCATGAGGAACTTGGAAAAGCCGTAGGCGACGCTCAGGCCGGTCATGGCCGTGCCGAGCTGGGCTTTCGAGTACTGCGGGTAATCCCGCAGGATGTCGGGCATCGCCAGGGAGAAGTTTTTGCGCACCAGGTAGAAGGCGGCGTAGCCGAGGAAGATGCCGGCGAAGACCTGCAGGCGCAGGCGCCGGTATTCCGGATCGATGCGCTCGGGCGGCAGGGGCTCGGCGTGCGGCGCCGGTTTGAGAAAGGCGATCATGAAGCGCGCATGCTGGCAGGGGCGGCGGCGCGGCGTCAATCCCCGACTTGCGGCGGAGGCCCGCCTTTCACTTCCTCGCCGGTTCCGGCGACGCCGGGATCGGCGTGGTGTCGATGGTCGTGTTCAGCCCACGCAGGTGAAGGTCGGTGAAGGCCTGGCCGCGCACCTTGACCTCGGCATGACCGACCGAGCCATGGCCGCCGCCGGTGATGGGCACGAGCAGGCTCGGCACGCCGGCCTTTTGCAGGGCGGCGTGGATGGCCTCGGCATGGCGGAAGGCGACGCGCTGGTCGGCGGTACCGTGGAAGGTGAGGAAGGGCGGATCGTCCTTGGAAACATGCGTCACTGGCGACGCCGCCCGCGCTTCGGTCGGCCGGTCCGGCGCGGGACCGCCGAGCAGGCCGCTGACGGCGTCATCCTGCCAGATCGGCTGGCCCTGCTTGTCGAACATGAGGGCCTGGGTGAAATCCTCGGGGCCGCAGAGGTTGACGACCCCCTGCACCCGGCTGCTCACGCCCAGATGCGGGCCGAGTTCGCCTTCGAGGGCGGCGACATCGCCACTGGTGCCGAGCAGCGACGACAGATGACCGCCGGCCGAGCTGCCCCAGGCGACGATTTTGTCGGGGTCGAGGTTCAATTCCCTGGCATGGGCGCGAATCCAGCGGATGGCCGCCTTGCAGTCGTGGATCTGCGCCGGCCAGCCGGCCTCGCCGGTGAGGCGGTAACCGACCGTGACCGCCGCGTAATCGCCGGTGCGCGCGAACTGGATGGCCTGGACGGCATAACCGAGTCGGTCGCCATTCACCCAGCCGCCGCCGTGGATGAGGGCGATGACCGGCAGCGGCTTATCGCTCTTGCGCTGCTTCGGCAGGTAAACATCGACCGCCTGCTTCGGATGCGTGTTGCCCGCGTAGGGCTGGTCAAGGCGCAGCTCGACCGCGTTTTTCTCGGCGAAGTCGCGGGCGCGCTGCTTGGGATCGACCGGCGACTGGGCCAGAGCCGGCAGGGCCAGGGCGAGCAGGAGGAAGTGTTTCATGCGGAAGAAAACGTCCGGGCCCGCAGGATCTCAGATCTCAAATGGCAGATTTCAGATGACCGCGGGATCTCATGCGGGGGGCCAGGCCCGCCTTCTGGCGAAGGCGCCTACCGCGCCCGGGCCTGCAGGCGCTCGCGGGCGGCTTCGACCCAGAAGAACTGCGAGTAATAGAGCTTGGTGTAGTCGTAGTGGGCGATGACCCGTTCGACCGCAGCACGATGGGGCTCGATGGCGGCCGGGTCCGGGCAGAGCGTGACGATCCAGGCGGCAGCGGTGGGCTCGCGGACGAGGGCGGTTTCCTTGCCACGGCGCGGGGCCTGCTTCAGGAAGTTGCGCAACTGCGCCTGCGCGAGTTCCTGCGCCTGCTGTTCGGTGGTTTGCGGTCGCCACTCGGCATTCATCAGGCGCCAGTTCATCTCGAAGCGACTCGTGTCGGCGTTGTCGAACTGCAGGGCGAGCGGCAGCGTTTCTGCGGCGAGTCGTGCGCTGGCGGCGAGGCCTTGGGCATAGATCGCCTTCAAGGCCGCATCGGTCTCCAGTTCCCAGAGACCGCGCAGGGCGCCGACCGCGGCGCAGGAGGTCCAGTTGTGGCGCGGGGAATACCAGAACACCATGCCGCCGGCGCAGATCTCGCGCTTGCTGAGGTTCTTGTCGCCGCCGCGCGCGGTCAGTTCCTTCTCATACAACTCCCGCCACCTGGCCTCGCCGGTGACGGTGTGCAGCAGTTTCAGCACGAAGAGTTTGCGGCTCACCTCCTCGAAGTGGAAACCCTCGAAGCTGCCGCGCGTGCCGAAGGGCTCTTCCGCCGGCATCTTCCAGCCGAGACGTTCGATGGCCTCGGCGGTGGCGACCAGGTGCCGGGCGATCTGGGTTTTTTCGGCGGCGGTCGCCAAGGCCGATTCCCAGTAACGCCAGAGGCCGAGGAACCAGGGCAGGGTCTGATCGTTCGAGCCCATGGCGTAGTGCGACCGGCCATCGGTGCTGACGCCGCGACCGACGAAGCCAGGCACCTCGCTGATCGAGTTCAGCAGCAGCAGGCCCTCCATGAGCCGGCGGGCTTTCGCGCCGTCCTCCGCCGCCTGTGTGCGCCGCCAGCGCAGCAGGGCCGCGTCGAGGTAGAGGCCGTTGAACATCGCGCCGTTTTCGATCGGCGACCACCAGCCGAGGGCGTTGGGCTTGCCGAGCCGGCATTCCTCGGGCGTCGGCAGCGACACCGAACCATCGAGGTCGGCGAAGTCGAGCATCAGGCCGTGGGCATCGATGAAACGTTGCCAGATCTCGGCGTGGGCGGCCTCGGCGGCCGTTGCGGCATCGGCGGCCCGCAGGTGCGGGACCGCTGCGGTGACGAGGGTGGCGGCCAGGAAGGTGCGGCGGTTCATGGCACATTCGTCGCCGCAGCCGGCCACTGGCGCAAGGGACAGGGAGCAGCGAGCCTGCTCTCACTCAGCCACGGGATTCCAGACTTTGGCAAAACCCAGGCCCTCGTAGTCCTTCCGGTTCGCGGTGGCGAATTCGGTCACGCCAAAGGCGCGCAGGCAGAGGGCGATCCGGGTGTCGTAGATGCGTCGACGCGCCAGGCCGGGCGTGGCAGCGTGTTCCCAGAGATCGGCGTGAATTTCACGGCTGGTGGGTGGAAAGCCCAGAATCTTCCAGCGCGGATGCTGCCGATAGCTCTGCACGACCGCCACGGCCTCCGGAGCCGACAGGGCCTGCTCCAGAACTGCCGGATTGCGCAGCAGCAGATAGAACTCGGTGAGCACGAACTCACTCAGCGCCACATCCTCGCGCTGGGAGAGAGCCTCAATGAAGCGCCGGGCGGCCTCATGATGCGGCGAGGCTTCGCTGTAGCAGTAGAGCAGGAGATTGGCGTCGATGGACAGCATCGGAAGGCGGATCAGGAGGCGAGTCGCGGATCACCATCGGCAAAGGCCGCGTCGCGCAGTTGCTCAGCCGTGAGACCTTTCCAACCGACCCGTTTCGAGGTCGGCGGCTGCCACGGCGCGGCCGCTTTGGCGGGTGCTTCAGGATAAACCTGCAGCAAAAGCTCAGCACCCCGGCGAAAGGTTTCCGCTAGGGACCATTCACGCTGCTTGGCGAAAACCCGCAGCTCACGAAACAGCTCCTCCGGAACTTGGATCTGCGTCTTGGTCATGATGGAAATATTCCATTCCATTAATTTGATGTCAACAGATCCCTCAGATCTTCACCGTGAATTCGTCCGTATCGGCGAGGCTTTCCGCAAAGCCGACGAGCAGCCGGATGACCTGCTCGACGTCGCGCAGGTCGGCGGTTTCGACCACGCTGTGCATGTAGCGCAGGGGCAGGGAGACGAGGGCGCTCGGGATGCCGTGCTGCTGGTGGAAAATGACGTCAGTGTCGGTGCCAGTGAAGCGCGAGGAGGACTCGTGCTGGACGGGGATCTTCAGGCGGTCGGCCACCTCGATGAGGCGGCGCACCACCTCGACATGGTTGGCGCCGCCGTGGGTCAGGCTGGGGCCGCCACCGAGCTTGACCTCGCCGTGTTTTTTGACGTCGACCGCCGGCGTGTCGGTGGCATGGGTGACGTCGAGCACGATGGCAACGTCGGGCATGAGCCGGTGGGAGGCCATCTTGGCGCCGTGCCCGCCGATTTCCTCCTGGACGGCATTGAGGGCGATCACCGTCGCCGCCGGGCGCTTCTTTTTGGCGGCGAGCCGGGCGACGACCTCGGCGAGGATGAAGCCGCCGATGCGGTTGTCGAGCGCGCGACCGACCAGGCGGTGGGTGCCGAGTTCCTCGGCGCAGTCGGCATAGACGGCGGGATGACCGACGCGGATGCCGGCCTTGGCGACCTCCTTGGCATTCGATGCCCCGATGTCGATCCACAGCTCATGGACCTTGGGCGCCTTCTCGTCGTCGCGGTTGTCGCGCAGGTGGATGGCGATGTTGCCGATGACGCCGCGCACGCTGCCCTTGTCGCCGAGGATCTCGACGCGGCGGCCGCGGGCGGTGGCGACATCGCTGCCGCCGACGCGGTCAACGTGCAGCAGGCCGTCGGCGGTGATGTGCTTGACCATGAAGCCGATCTCATCGGCGTGGGCCTCGAACATGACCCGGCGCGGCTTTTTGCCGGCGCCGTCGAGCGTCGCCCAGGCGTTACCATAGGCATCGCTGTCAACGCGGTCGGCGCACTGGCGCAGCCGCGCCGCCCACTTGCGCTGGCCACGGTGTTCAAAACCGGTCGGGCTGGGCGTGGCGAGCAGGTCGAGGAGGAAGGCTTTAGAGGACGGGGTCATGCCGTTATGAAACGCCGGAAAACCGTGGGTGAAACGGATTTTTGCGGGGGAGGCCCTCCATGGAGCGAGAAGGATTCGCTTGCAGGTTGTATGCCGATAAGGCATCCTAACAGCGTGCACTTTGACAGGGATCCCAAGAAGAACGATTTTCTCAAGGAAACGCGAAACGTGTGCTTTGAGGCCGTTGTGGTGCACCTCGGCAGAGGCGATTTATGGCGGGTCGCCGACCACCCCGATCAAACCAAGTACCCCGGACAAAAGCTCTTTTTTGTCATCATCGACGAGTACATTCACATCGTTCCCTTCGAGGAGCGGGGCGAGGTGATCTGGCTCGTCACCATCATCCCGAGCCGCAAGGCCACCAAACGCTATTTGGAGGATCCAGATCATGAAACGGAATAAGGAAGAACAGGAAATCGAAGCGCTATTCGAGCGGGGCGAGGTGGTGTTGTCCAAGCCGGGCCCTAGACTGCTCAAAACCCTGAGC
>JAEYYS010000510.1 GCA_023428335.1 Verrucomicrobiota bacterium
GTTTTTGTACAACCTCCTGCTGCCCGTCGCCCTGCTGCTCATGCTGCCCTCGGCGCTGGTCAAACTGCGCCGGCGCGGCGGTCGCTGGCAGGATCTCGCCCAGCGCTTCGGTCGGCTCAGCAGGGAGCAGCGCACCTCTCTGAATGCCCTGCCGGCGCGTCGCTTCTGGCTGCACGCGGTCAGCGTTGGCGAGGTCGGCATCGCCGCCAAGCTGGTGCCGCTGCTGCTGGCGCGCGCCCCCGAACTCGGGGTGGTGTTGACCACGACCACGCCGACCGGTCACGCCCTTGCCCGCGACTTCGCCGCGCGCCACCCGGGCCGGGTCGTCGTGCTCTTTGCACCGGTTGATCTGCCCTGGATCGGTTCCTGGCCGCTGCGCGCGGCGCGGCCCGAACAGCTCGTGCTGGTCGAGGCCGAACTCTGGCCGAACCTCGCCCGCGCCGCCAAGCGCCAGGGCCTGCGCCTGAGCCTGGTCAACGCCCGCCTGTCGGCGCGTTCGGAACGACGCTTCCAGCGCTTCGGTTTCTTCATCCGGCCGGTGTTCGGCCTGCTCGACCTCGTGCTCGTTCAGGAGGAAGCCGACCGTGCGCGCTTCGCCGCACTTGGGGTCGCTCCGGAACGCATCGAGCGCACCGGCAGCATCAAGTTCGATCCGGCGGGCGCCGCCGCCGATCCGGCGCAGGTGGCCACGCTCGCCGGACTGCTGACCGGGGGCGGCCTGCGCGTGGACCAGCCCCTGCTGCTGCTGGCCAGCACGCATCCGGGCGAGGAAGTCCTGCTCGCCGGCGTCTGGCAGCGACTGCGCGCGCGCTTTGCCGATCTCGCCCTGGCCGTCGTGCCGCGCCATGTCGAGCGCGCCGACGCCATCGTCCGTGATCTGGCGGATCTGGGCTTGCAGACCGTCAAGCGCTCGAGCGCGGGCACGCCGGGTTTCGACCTGCGCGGCGGCGCGGCCGTGCTGCTGATCGACAGCACCGGCGAGCTGCGCGCCTGGCAGTGCCTGGCGACGGCGGTGGTGATCGGCAAAAGTTTTTTGGCGTCCGGAGGGCAAAACCCGGCCGAGGCGGTGATGGCGGAGCGGCCCGTGCTGTTCGGGCCGCACATGGAGAATTTCGAGGCCCTGGTCGAGCTGCTGCTCAAGGCCGGCGGCGCCGTGCAGGTGCCTGAGGTGACCGCCTTGGAAACCGCCCTGAGCGAGCTGCTGAACGATGCCGATCGGCGGGCCAGGCTGGGCGTGGCGGGTCGGGCAGCCCTGGAAGCCCATGCCGGTGCGGGCAACCTGAGTGCGGAACGGCTGCTCGGCGCAGGGTGAGTCGTGGCGGCCAAGCGGGTCGCCCAAGCGCGGCAAAAGCCGGTTTGAATTTTGCCACTTTTTTCAGTTGCACGCAGGCTTGGATGCGGCACTATCTCGGCCCGCTCATACGACCCCTTCGTCTAGCGGTTAGGACACATCCCTTTCACGGATGCGACACGGGTTCGAGTCCCGTAGGGGTCGCCAATTTTGACTGCCAAAGCTCGCCCATCGGCGGGCTTTTTCATTTCAGGCGGCCGGATCGGCATCGCCCAGGTGCGCCGCCAGTTGCTTGCGCAGTTCGCCGCGGGCGCGAAACAGCAGGCTCTTGAGGGCCGGCAGCGACAGATTCAGGATCTCGCAGATCTGCTCATAGGGCAGTTCCTCGTGGCGGCGCAGGATGACGGCGAGTCGCTGTTTTTCCGGCAGGGCGGCAATGGCGCGGTCGAGCGCCTGCTCCAGCTCGGCCTGCTGGCGCAGCTCATCGGGTGCCGGCGCGGTGCGATCGGCAAACTGGCGCGGCGGATCGTCATCGTTTTCGCCCTCCAGCGGCACCTCCTGGCGGCGGCCGCGGCGGCGGGTCTCGTTGAAGACCAGGTTGCGCAGGATGGTGAACAGCCAGGTGGTGAATTTCGCGGTTGGCTCGTAGCGCGGCGCACTCTTCCAAACGCGCAGGAAGACCTGCTGGGCGATGTCGTGGGCGTCGTCAAGGTTGCCGAGCATGCGGGAGGCCGTGCCGATGACGGTGTTTTGATGCAGCTCGACCAGGCGCTCGAAGGCGCGCATGTCGCCGTCGCGCACCCGGCACATGAGGCGGACATTCTCCTCGTCATTGGCGAACGCGCTCAGCTCCGCCTCCGCGGGGGAGGCGGCCACGGGCGGTTCGATCCACTCCGGTTCCGGCATGAGGTAGGCGGGCAGCAGCCCCGCCAGGCTAGCGGTGCTCATCCCAAGCATCAACCACGCCCGGGCCGGGTGGTTGCGCAAGCGCGCGTTCTTTTTCTGCCCCGTTGCACCGGCGGCGAGTCTGTGCTTGTTCATCCTCGCCGTGACCTTCCGCCATCCCAAACACGATGTTTTCATCCCCGACCAGACCGAGCCGCTTGAAGCCCTGCGGCGGGTGACCCACCTGGGCATCGTCTCCCACCAGGACGACCTGGAAATCGCCGCCTACCACGGCATCACCGAGTGTTTCCACAGTGAAAACGAGTGGTTTGGCGGGGTCGTCGTCACCGACGGCGCCGGCAGCCCGCGCAAGGGCGATTACGCCAATTACACCGACGAGGAAATGCAGGCGGTGCGCCGCCACGAGCAGCGCAAGGCGGCCTACGTCGGCGAATACGGCTTCATGGCCCAGCTCGGCTACCCGAGCGACGAGGTGAAGAGCCAGTGCGACGGACCGGTCGTCGAGGACCTGAAGTTCATCCTCGAGCAGGCGCGGCCGCACACGCTGTACCTGCACAACCCCTGCGACCGTCACGACACCCATGTGGCGACCTTCCTGCGCTGCCTGGAGGCTCTGCGCGCCCTGCCGGTCGAAGCACGCCCGCGCCAGGTTTACGGCTGCGAGGTCTGGCGCAAGCTCGACTGGCTGCTGACCGACGACAAGGCCATGCTCAAGGTCGACAAGCACCCGCACCTGCTGCGGCCGCTGCTCGGCGTGTTTGACAGCCAGATCAGCGGCGGCAAGCGCTACGACCTCGCCGAGGAGGGCCTGCGCCATGCCAACGCCACCTACTTCGACTCGCACACGACCGACAAGACCAGCCTGCTGACCTTCGCCATGGACCTGACGCCGCTCGTCCATGACGACAGCCTGGACGTGCATGAGTTCACCCTCGGCTTTGTGCGCCGACTGGAAGGCGACGTCGCCGAGCGCCTGAAAAAATTCCGTTGAGAGCGCCCGACCGGTGAAATGGCATTGACGCCAGAGGCGCCGCCCCGCTAAATAGACATTTAATCTCGAAATCCCGCAGCCAGCCACCCGACATCATGAGCGAAGACAACACGCCGCCGCCGCCCAGCACTCCCAAGACCTCGGCCGTGCCCCTGAAGAAGGAAACCGTGCGCATCACCCTGCGTCCGCGTGAAGAAAGCTCGCCCGTGGCCGTGTCGTCGCCCGCCGACGCGCCGCGCCGCACCACCG
>JAEYYS010000115.1 GCA_023428335.1 Verrucomicrobiota bacterium
GACCTGGTCATTTCCGTGACGCCACCCCCGCAATTGCCCTCGACCCTGGAGGCCGGCACCATCGTCGGCTACTGCGTCGGTGAACCCTGGAACCAGCAGGCCGTGTTCAAGAAGATCGGCGTGCCAGTCGTCACTGACCACGAGATCTGGGCCTACAATCCGGAGAAGGTCTTCGGCATCACCCGGACCTTCGCCGACACCCACCCCAACACGACGCTCGCCCTCACCAAGGCCATCATCCGCGCCTGCGCCTGGCTTGACGCCGGCCCCGAAAACCGCCGTGAGGCGGTCAAGATTCTGAGCGCTCCGAACTACGTTGGCGCCGACGAGGCGGTCATCGCCAACAGCATGACCGGCACCTTCGAGTACGAACCCGGCGACAAACGCCCCGCCCCCGACTTCAATGTCTTCTTCAAGCACCACGCCTCCTATCCCTGGAGCAGCGACTGCATCTGGTTCCTCACCCAGATGGTGCGCTGGGGCCAAATCCAGGAGGTGAAGCCCGATGATTGGTACTTCGCCACCGCCAAGTCAGTCTACCGCGCCGACCTCTACGAAAAGGCCGCCCGCCTGCTCGTCGCCGAGGGTCACTTCAGCGAAGCGGACTTCCCCTTCGGCACGGACGGCTTCCGCCCGCCGAGCAGCGAGTTCATCGACGGCAAAACCTACGACGGCCGCAAGCCGAACGACTACCTCAAGTCCTTTGACATCGGCCTCAAGTGAGCCGCCCCATCCCTGACCGCCGCCGCACCATGAACGCCACCACCGTTGAACCCACCCCGCCCGCCGCCCGACCCGAAGCGGACGGCAAGGCGCGACCCGAACCGTTGCGTGCCCTCGCCGCCGCCGCCCTGCTGGACAAACTCGGTCTCGGCTACTTCAGCCCCTTCCTGCGCATCGCCGTCCGCCATGACGTGCGCAACCAGTGGCAGCAGGTGGCCGCCAACACCTTCCTGCCCGGCCTCGTCATCGCCCTGTTCATCGGTTTCTGGACTCTCTGCTCCCAGGTCGTCCGCACGGAAAGCCAGCGACTCCCCGGCCCGGTGGAAACCTGGCAGGCCTGGCAGGGCATGCGCGAGTTCGCCCGCAATGAGGCCGAAAAGGAGAAAGCGTTCCTCGCCAGCATGGCCGTCCTGGCCGGCAAATGGGAGGAAAAGGCCGCCGCGGCAAAAGCCGAGGGACGGACGGACAACGCGCAGCAGTACCTCAACAAGGCGGCCAGCTACCGCTCCAGACACTATGCCGGCCCACCCACCTTCGGCACCCAGGTGTTCACCAGCCTGCTCACCGTCGGCATCGGCATCGGCGCCGCCACCCTCATCGCCGTGCCTCTCGGTTTCCTGTGCGGACTCAGCCCGCGCTTCAATCTGGCGATCAATCCGCTCATCCAAATCTTCAAGCCCGTCTCCCCGCTCGCCTGGCTGCCCATCGTCTTCGTCTTCGTCACAGCCTTGTACAACCCGGCGGCCGGCGACGGCATCTCGCGCGCCCTGCTCATCTCAGCGGGCACCGTCACCCTCTGCTCGCTCTGGCCGACGCTGATCAACACCGCCGTCGGCGTCGCTGGCGTCGATCGCGACTACCTCAACGTCGCCAAGGTCCTGAAGCTCAGCGCCGCCCAGCGCATCTGGAAGATCGTGCTGCCGGCCTCGCTGCCGCTCATCTTCACCGGCCTGCGCCTCTCTATCGGCGTCGGCTGGATGGTGCTCATCGCCGCCGACATGCTGGCCCAGAACCCCGGACTCGGCAAATTCGTTTGGGACACCTTCCAGAACGGCTCCACCGAGAGCATGGCGCAAATCGTCGTCGCCGTCTTCGCCATCGGCTTCATCGGCTTCATCCTCGACCGCGTCATGCTGGCCCTGCAACGGCTGGTCACCTTCGACAGCCAGAATCTCTGACCCGCCTCCATCATGCCCCTGATTGATCTCCGTCATGTCTCCGTCGGTTTCGGCTCCACCGGCAGCCGCACCGAAGTTCTGCGCGACGTCCACCTGACCGTGGCCGAAGGCGAACTGGTCGCCGTGGTCGGCTATTCCGGCAGCGGCAAGAGCACGCTCGTCAATCTGATCGCCGGCCTGGTGAAGCCGGATGCCGGGGCGGTCCTGTTCGATGGCCGACCCGTCACGGGTCCGGGCCCCGAGCGCGGCCTGGTCTTCCAGACCTACGCCCTGCTGCCCTGGCTCAGTGTCACCGGCAACGTGGCCCTGGCGGTCAATCAAGTCTGTGCCACCGAATCCAAGGCGGCACGCACCGAACGCATCCACGACGCCGTGGCCCAGGTGAAACTGGGGCCTGCCGCGCGCAAGCTGCCGCGCGAACTCTCGGGCGGCATGCGCCAGCGCGTCTCGGTGGCACGCGCCCTCTCCTTCGCCCCGCGCGTGCTGCTGCTCGATGAACCGCTCAGCGCCCTTGACGCCCTCACCCGCTCCGAACTTCAGGACCAGATTCTCGACCTGAAAAAGCGTACCGGCCAGACCATCCTGCTCATCACCAACGACGTCGACGAGGCGCTTTACATGGCCGATCGCGTCATCCCGCTGACGCTCGGCCCGGCGGCCACCCTCGGTCCGGCCGAGGAGGTCCGACTCGCCCAACCCCGCGACCGTGCTTCGTTCCTGGCCGACCCGGGCGTGCTTGCAGCGCGCACACGCTTGCTCGACTTTCTTCTCGCCCAGCGCAAGGACGCCGCCACAGGTGGTGAAATCAGACCGCTGCCCGAGGCGGCGCCGATCGACGTCAGCCTGGCGAAGCCCACCTTCGCCTTCCGCTGGATTCGCGACCGGGAATCCCTGCGGGAAGGCAACGACGACGCCCCCAAGCCGCGCGAAAGTCATCGCCCGCCTGAGGGTTTCCTGACGCTTTCAAAACTGGGCAAGACCTTTCCAACACCGCGCGGTGCCGCCGTCATCGTGCGCGACTTCGATCTTCACGTCCGACGCGGTGACCTTGTCTCCATCATCGGCCACAGCGGCTGCGGCAAGAGCACCGTATTGAGCATGGTCGCCGGCCTGAGCAACATCACCGAAGGCGGGATCATCATCGACGGCCGCGAGATCGAGGGTGCCGGCCCCGATCGCGGCATGGTTTTCCAAAGCCCGAACCTGCTGCCCTGGATGTCCGCCCTCGAGAACGTCCTGCTGGGTGTGCGCCAGGTGTTCTATCACCTCAACCGCCGTGAGCAGACTGACATCGCCGCACATTACCTCGAAACCCTGGGCCTTGCCGGCAGCTTCGACAAAAAACCCGGCGCCCTCTCCCAGGGCATGCGCCAGCGCGTCGGCCTGGCGCGCGCCTTCGCCCTGCAGCCGAAGGTGCTCCTGCTCGACGAACCCTTTGGCATGCTGGACAAGCTGACCAAGCTCGAACTTCAGGACGTGCTGCTGAGCCTGCGCGAACGCACCGGAACCACGGCCATTCTGGTCACCCATGACGTCGACGAGGCGGTTTATCTCTCCGATCAGGTCGTGCTCATGAGCGACGGCCCCGCCGCCTCCGCCGCCGAGATTCTGCACATCGACTTCCCCCGTCCACGCGACCGCAAAACCCTCCTTGAGACGCCGGACTGGCATCGCTACCGCGAGCACCTGCTGTCCTTCCTTGAGGAGCGCGCCCACCTGCGCGGCCGAACCACGCACCACCGCCTCGCCGACGACACGCTGCTGCGTCGCGGCACTCCCCCTTCCCTGCAAGCCGCCGCCTAGCCAAGGAACCCCACACACCCACACCCCATGAAACGGCTCCCCCTCCTCCTGCTGGCCTCGGCGTCCCTCGCCCTCGCCGGACCTCCCGTCGCCCCTGCGCCGGCTGCCCAACCCGCCCCCGCCGGCGGTTACGCCCCCATCACCTTCCTCGACGGCCGACTGACACTCGACGTTCAGGAAAAAATGCGCTTCGAGGCGCGCGAAAACAACTTCGACTTCAACAGCGCGGTCAACGGCCCTCTGGACGCCTCCTGGCTGCTGCAGCGCTTCCGCCTCGGCCTCGGCTACTCCTTTACCCCCTGGCTCAAGCTCTACGTTCAGGGCCAGGATGTGCGCGAAATCGGCGGCAGCCGGCCCAATGAAATCGGCGTGTTCGGTGCCGAGGGCGACGACGTCTTCGATGTGCTCAAGGCCTACGCGCAGATCGGTGACGCCAAAAAGGGCGCCAGCGCCACGATCGGTCGACAGTTCCTCAGCTACGGCGACCAGCGCCTGGTCGGCCCGCTCGAGTGGCTCAACACCGCGCGCACCTTCGATGCCATCAAGCTGCGCTGGGTCGATGACAGCTGGGCCCTGGACCTGTTCACTTCCAGTCCGGTGACCTTCAAGGATCACGAGTGGAACAAGTCGCAGATCTTCGATGCCCAGTCGCCGGATGACAGCCTCTTCAGCGGCGCCTATCTCGCCACCCAGTGGCTGCCGTTCAACACGACCACCGACTTCTACCTCTTCCACAAGCAGGACAACGGCAACGGCGCTTTTGGCCCGCGCCTCGGTGACAGCAGTTTCCTCACCCTCGGCACGCTTTGGAAGGGCGACCCGAAAAAGCTCGGCGGCTGGGATTACGAAACCGAGATGGCCTTCCAGAAGGGCGACGTCAACGGCCGCACCCTGACCGCCTTCGCCGGCCACTGGGGCGTCGGTTACAACTGGCTGAAGCATCCGTGGAAGCCCCGCCTTGGAATGCAATACAACTGGAGCCCGGGCGATGC
>JAEYYS010000144.1 GCA_023428335.1 Verrucomicrobiota bacterium
CTGCAGGGTCTCGGCGAGCATGAGCAGCTCCTTGTCGGCGCGGGCGATCATGGCGCCCTGACCGGCGAGAATGACCGGCCGCTTGGCCTGGGACAGCAGGCGCGCGGCCTCCTGGATCGCCTTCTGGTCGATCTTGAACGCCTCCTCGGGGTGGTAGCCGGGCAGGTCCATCGGCTCGTCAAAGGTACCGGTGAACGGCCCCTGGCTGACGTCCTTGGGGATGTCGATCAGGACCGGGCCCGGGCGGCCCGTGGTGGCGATGTGGAAGGCCTCCTTGGCAACCCGCGGCAGGGAATTGGTTTCCTTGACCAGGTAGCTGTGCTTGCAGACCGGGGTGGTGATGTTGAAGATGTCGGCCTCCTGGAAGGCGTCCTTGCCGAGCATCCAGGTGACCTGCTGGCCGGTCAGGATGATCATCGGGACGCTGTCCATCTGCGCCGTCATGATGCCGGTGACCGTGTTGCCGGCGCCGGGACCCGAGGTGACCAGAACGACCGCCGGTTTGCCGGTGGCACGCGCATAGCCGTCGGCCATGTGCACCGCGCCCTGCTCATGGCGGACGAGGATGAACTTCATGTTGGTTTTGACCGTCTCGAGGGCATCGAAAATCGGCAGGGCGGCGCCGCCCGAGTAACCGAAGACATATTCAATGCCGAGATCGGCCAGGGTCTTGATCAGCGCTTGGGCGCCGTCCATGTGGGGTGTGCTCATGAGTCGAAGAAAAGGGGTGCTCCGAGAGACAAATTACCATCACCACCCGGAATGGCAATGCAAAAATGCAGTTTTTTGATCGAACTTTTGCCACTTTCGCAAAACAACATCTCAAAAAATGCCGTTTTCCGGCCAAGTTGATAGCAAAACCGACATCTAGCCTCCAAAAACAAATCCTTTCCCGATCCAAGCCGATTCGCAGACCGGCCAAGCCCGCAAGCGCTGCGATTCGCAGCGACCCCAGCCCGCAGTTGCCGGCGGCGGCATTCCCGCCTAAAAGGGCGGCCATGACGCGCTCCACCCTGCCGCTGCGCGCGGCCGCCCTCCTGCTGCCCTGCCTCGGTGGCCTGTCCTGCGGCCTGCTGCCACCCCTGGGCAGCAAGCGCCTGCAGCGCGACCTCGCCGACACGCAATCGATCGCGCCCGAGCAATGGGCGACCCTGCCCAAGCTCACCCCCGGGCAGGCCACCGGCTGGCTGGCCGAATTTCAATCGCCCACGCTCGACACCCTGGTCCGGCGCGCCATCGAGGCCAATCCTGACCTCAAGGCCGCCGCCGCCCGCGTCCGCCAGGCCAAGGCGCAAACCTTGGCCGCCGGTGCCAGCCTCTTCCCCACCGTCTCCGGCGCCTTCACCGCCGCCCGCAACCAGACGCCGTCCGACCAGCGTTTCGCCGGCCTGAATTTCATCAACAACCGCTTCCGCCTGCCGCTCAACGTCTCCTGGGAATTCGACTTCTGGGGCCGGGTCGCCGACGAACGCGCCGCCGCCAAGGCCGGCGCTTTTGCCGCCGAGGAAACCTTCCACAGCGCCCGGCTTTCGCTCGCCGCCAATACCGTGCGTGCCGCAGTCACCCTCGCCGAGGCCCGCGCCCTGGCCAATCTCGCCGCCCAGGACGTGTCCACCCGCCGCGTTCAGCTCGGCATCCTGGAAAAGCAGCTCGACCGCGGTCTCGATCCCGAGCAGGCGGCGCTTGATGTCTCGCTCGGTCGCGCCGACTTCGCCCGCGCCGAGTCGGCCCTGCAGCAGCGCCAGGCTGCAGCCGACGAGGCCGTGCGTGCGCTCGAGGTCCTGCTCGGCGGTTACCCGGCCGGCCAGGAGGCCGGACTCAGCGGCCTGCCTTCCCTGAAACGCACCGTGCCCGCCGGCCTGCCCTCGGAACTGCTGCTGCGTCGCCCTGACCTGCGAGCGGCGGAGCGACGCCTGGAAGCGGCGGTGCGTTCGGAGAGCGCGGCCAAAAAGGCCTTCCTGCCCAGCTTCCGTCTCACCGGCGACTACGGTCGCACGACCCAAAACCTCAACACCCTGCTGACCCCGGAGACGGCCTTCTGGAGCATCGCCGGCAGCACCACCCAGCCCTTCTTCCAGGGCGGCGGCCTGCTCGCCGGCGTCCGTCAGTCGCGCGCACGCTACGACGAACTGCTGCAGACCTATGCCTCCGGCGCGCTGACCGCCTTCCGCGAGGTCGAAACCGCGCTCGCGGCCGAGCAGTTTCTGCTCGGCCAGGCCGAAGCCCTGGCCCGGGCCGCCCGGGAGGCGGAAACCGCCGAACGCCTCGCCCTCGGCCAGTATGAAAAGGGCCTGACCCCCGCCCTGACACTGCTCGACACCCGCCAGCGCGCCTTCGACGCCCGCAGCGCCCTGCTTGCCGTCCAAGCCCAGCGCCTGCGCAACCGCGCCGATCTGCACCTCGCCCTCGGCGGGGAATTCTGAGTCTGGCAAGAACCCCGCCCCGGCCTCGTCTTCATGGCATGCGTCGTCTCCTGCTCCCGCTGCTCGCTTTTGCCCTCCAGCTTCCGGCGGCCGATCGTCCGAACCTGGTGCTGATCTTTGCCGATGACCTGGGCTGGAAAGACACGGGGTTCGGCGGCAGCGATTTCCATGAGACACCGCGACTCGACCAACTTGCCCGCGAGGGCATGACCTTCACCAGCGGCTACGCGGCGGCGGGCAACTGCGCCCCCTCGCGTGCCTGCCTGCTCTCCGGCACCTACACGCCGCGCCACCATGTCTATGCCGTCGGCAGCACCGACCGCGGCCCCAAGGCCTCGCAGCGCCTCGTGCCGGTGCCGAACCGCAACGGCATCCCGCGCGACAACGTGACGCTGGCCGATGCGCTCAAGGCGGCCGGCTATGCGACCGGTCACTTCGGCAAATGGCACCTCGCCGGCAAGGACGGCGCGCTGCCGAGCGAGCAGGGATTCGATGTCAGCTTCGATTCCTTCGGCGAGGGCAAGGAACAAGAGGGCCGCGAGCAGAACAAGGCCGGGCCGCCCGAGGATCCCAAGGGCGTCTTCACCCTCACCCGCAAGGCCTGCGAATTCATCACCGCCCAGCGCGACCGCCCCTTCTTCTGCTACCTTGCCCATCACGCCATCCACACGCCCCTGCAGGGCCGACCCGAGACGCGTGCCAAGTTTCAGGCGAAAGCACCCGGCACGCAGCATGACGATCCGCTCTACGCGGCCTGCACCTACGACCTCGACGCCAGTGTCGGTCAACTGCTCGACCACCTGCGCGAGTTGGGTCTCGAAGACAACACCCTTGTCGTCTTCACCAGCGACAACGGCGCCACCCAGCAATCGCCCCAGGAACCCCTGCGCGGCAGCAAGGGCGGCTATTACGAAGGCGGCATCCGCGAACCCTTCCTGGTCCGCTGGCCCGGGGTGGTTAAGCCCGGCAGCACCAGCGATGTACCGGTCATCAATCTCGATCTCTACCCCACCTTCCTCGCCGCCGCCGGCGCGCCGGTGCCGGAAGGCAAAGTCCTCGATGGCGAAAGCCTGCTGCCGCTGCTGCGCGGCGAAAGCGGGCTGAAGCGCCAGGCGATCTTCTGGCACTTCCCCGGCTACCTCGACCGACCAGTGATCCGCGGTCGCGAACTCGACGTGCGCACCGGCTTCCGCAGTCGGCCCGTCAGCGTCATCCGCAAGGGCGACTGGAAACTGCATCTCTTCCACGAGGAATGGCAGCTCGATGGCGGACGCGCCGGTCTACCCGGCAATGGCGCGGTGGAACTCTACCACCTCGGCCGCGACCTCGGCGAGCGCGAGAACCTCGCCGGCACAGAAACGGCCAAGCGCGAGGAACTGCTCAACGACCTGCTCACCTGGCAAAAGGACGTGCAGGCTCTGCTGCCCACCGAGGCCAATCCAGGTTATGATCCCAAGGCCAGAGCCAAGGCAGGCAAGAAGAAACAGAAGTGACAGACTCCGGGGCTACGGACTTTTTAAACCGCTGATTTGACGCTCATCGGACGCTGATGCGGAGGGCCAAGCTTTGGAACCACGAATCGCACGAAGGTCACGAAGAGAACAGGCTCGCACCCCGTGGAAACCGGATAGTCGGGCGTGGTTTGTGCATGGCAAGTTGCGCGCCCTTGCATCGTCTTCCTTGCATGCGCCTCTTGCTTTGCCTCCTGCTCGCCCCCCTGCTCTGCGCTGCGGCGGAGCGACCCAACGTGCTGGTCATCCTCGCCGACGACTGCACCTACAATGACCTGCCGCTCTATGGCGGCCAGAACGCGAAAACGCCGAACCTCGACCGTCTCGCCAGCCAGGGCCTGACCTTCAACCGCGCCTACGTCACCTCGGCGATGTGTCAGCCCTGCCGTGCGGAGTTGTACACCGGCCAGTATCCGCTGCGCAACGGCTGCGCCTGGAACCACAGCGCCAGTCGCCCCGGCACGCGCAGCCTGCCTCACCACCTCGCCCCGCTCGGCTACCGCACCGGCATCGCCGGCAAGGTCCACGTCCTGCCCGAGGCCAGCTACCCCTTTGAAGCGGTGCCCGGCTTTGATGGCAACTGCGTGCGCAACCCCACCCAGACGCACCAGCTCGACGGCGTGCGCGACTTCATCAGCCGCGATCCGGCGCAGCCGTTCTGCCTGGTCATCGGCCTCACCGAACCGCACGTGCCCTGGGTCATGGGCGATGCCTCGCAGTACCCGCCGCGCCGGCTGAAGCTGCCGCCCAACCTCGCCGACACGCCGAAGACGCGCCAGGACTTCGCCGCCTACCTCGCCGAGATCACCTACATGGACGGCCAGGTCGGCGAGATCCTGCGCACGCTCGCCGAATCGGGTCGCGAAAAGGACACGCTCGTGCTGTTCTCCAGCGAGCAGGGCTCGCAGTTCCCCGGCAACAAGTGGACCTGCTGGGACACCGGCGTGCACACCGCCCTCATCGCGCGCTGGCCGGGCAAGGTCGCCACCGGCAAGCGCACCGACGCGCTCGTGCAGTATGCCGATGTCACGCCCACCCTCGTCGAACTCGCCGGCGGCCAGCCCACGGGCTTCGACGGCCGCAGCTTTGCCGCCGTGCTTCGCGGGGAAACCGACACGCACCGCGACTTCGCCTACGCCTGCCACAACAACATCCCCGAGGGCCCGGCCTACCCAGTGCGCAGCGTCAGCGACGGCGAATGGCGGCTCATCCGCAACCTCACGCCCGACGAACTCTACATTGAAAAGCACCTCATGGGCCAACTCGGCGGAGCCACCGTCCACAATGCGTATTGGCCGACCTGGGTCGCCACGGCCTTCGACAAACCCGCCACCTACCGACTCGTCAAACGCTACATGCAGCGACCCGCCCTCGAGCTGTACCACAGCGCCGTCGATCCGCATGAGATGCGCAACCTTGCCGGCCAACCCGAGCACGCCGCCGTGCAGGCCCGGCTCAGTGCCGCGCTCGATGCCTGGCTCGCCGAGCAGGGCGATCCCGGCGTTGCGCAGGACACCCACGAGTCGCATCAGGCCGCCCGACGCGGCGAACACCGCTTCTTCCCGAAGCCCTGATCATCCCGCCGCCCGCACCGCCCAGCGCAGTTTCGCCGGCGCGGAGCGCGGGTTCGCGCGCTGTTCCTCGGGACTGGCCCGCACCACCTCGCGCGCCACCGCCGCATACAGACCGCTGCGCTCACCCTCCTGAAACGCCTTCTTCACCCGTCGATCCTCGCCGGAGTGAAAGGTCAGGAAGGCCACCCGCCCGCCCGGTCGCAGGCAGGCCGGCAGGGCGCGCAGCAGCGTGTCGAGCGCGCCAAACTCCTCATTCACCGCGATGCGCAGGGCCTGAAACACCCGGCGCACCGCGCCATCGATCTCCTCGGCCTTGCAGCGCGACGGCAGCGCCTGTCGGACACTCTCGGCGAGCTGGCGCGTCGTCGTCAGCGGCTGCCGCTGCTGCTCGCGCCAGAGATGGGCGGCGATGACCTTGGCATGCATCTCATCGGCGTTGTCCACCAGCAGCGCAGCCAGTCGCTCCTCGCTCAGCGTCGCCAGCAACTGCGCCGCCGACACCCCGCGCTGCGGGTTCATGCGCATGTCGAGCGGACCGTCCTGCTTGAAGGTGAAGCCGCGCGCCGGGTTGTCGATCTGCATCGACGACAGACCCAGGTCGGCAAAGATGACATCGGCTCCGTCCTGCCAGCCCTGCTCGGCAAGCGCGCGGGCGAGACCGGCGAAGTTCATGCGTCGAGTGGTAAAACTGTCCTCGCCCAGGCCGGCCGCGCGCAACCGCGCCTCGGTGCGCATGATCTCGACCGGATCCGCGTCGAGCGCGAGCAGATGCCCGCCGGGCTGCACCGCCTGCCAGAGCGCCCGGCTGTGGCCACCGTACCCGAGCGTACAATCGACCGCGCGCTCGCCCGGTTGCGGTCGCAGGCACTCGATCACCGCGTCCACCAAAATCGGCACGTGCTGGCCGGCCGGCGTTTTGCCCGAGGCCAGCACCTTGGCGACCTCCTCCGGGTAGCGCTCGGCGTTGAGTTCCTTGTACTTCTCCTCAAAGCGGCGCGGGTTCTTACCGCGGTAGCGCGGCCGGCGCCGATGCACCGGGGCCTCCGCCGCGAACTCAGCCCCCGGGGGATTCGTCTCCTCGCTCATCACAGCTCGTTGTACTTGCGGTTGTTGCCGCGCGCCTTGTCGGCCGGGTAGCGACCCTCGTTGCGGTCGAGCTTCGCCTGCATCGCCTCGGCGAGCGGGATGTCGAGGTTGTGCGCCAGCTCAAAGAGCAGGATGGCGACATCGGCGATTTCATCGGTGATCTCCGCGCGCTTGGCCTGCACCACCTGCGGCAACTGCTCCGGCTGTTTCCAGACAAAGTGCTGCAACAGTTCTCCCGCCTCGGCGGCGATCGCCACGGCCATGTCCTTGGGATTGTGAAATTGCTGCCAGTCGCGGGCATCGCGAAAGGCACAGATGCGCTGGGTCAGGGCTTCGATCGTCATGCCGCATGCATGCGCCCGTTCCGCGCCTTTGGCAAAACAAATGGGACGCGGCGCAGCACGTCCCTTGGATCTGCGCAAGGTGCCGGCGTGGGCGACGTTCACGACCGGCATGAAAGCGCTTCTGCTGGTCGCCCTGCTCGCCCTGCCCGCCTTGGCGGCTGCCCCGCCCAACTTCCTGCTCATCATCGCCGACGACTGCACCCAGCGCGACCTGGAGGTCTATGGCGGTCAGGCGAAAACGCCGCACCTCAACCAGCTCGCCGCCGAGGGCCTGAAGTTCACCCGCTGCTTTCAGGCGGCCCCCATGTGCTCGCCCACCCGGCACTGCCTGTACACCGGCCTCTACCCGGTGAAATCCGGCGCCTACCCGAATCACACGATGGCCTACGACTGGGTCAAAAGCATCGCCACCTACCTGCAGGGCGCCGGTTACACGACCCACCTGTCCGGCAAGACCCACATCAGCCCGAGGTCAATTTTCCCCTTTGAGTACTCCTCGCTCGCCGGCGAAAACAATCCCGATCCCGCGGTCTTCGACCAGATGCTGCAGACGAGTCGCCAGACCGGCCAGCCCTTCCTCTTCATCGCCGCCTCGAACGAACCTCACACGCCCTGGAACAAGGGCGATGCCTCGCTGTATCCGCCGGCCTCCCTGCAACTGCCGCCCGTGCTCGCCGACACCCCGGAGACGCGCGCGGACTTTTCCAAGTACCTCGCCGAGATCAGCTACTTCGACCGCCAGGTCGGCGACCTCGTCGACCGACTCGACCGCAGCGGTCTGGGCGACAATACCCTCGTGCTGGTGCTCGGCGAGCAGGGCAACTCCTTTCCTTTTGCCAAGTGGACCTGCTACGACGCCGGCCTGCAGAGCGCCTGCCTCGCCCGCTGGCCCGGCCGGGTGCCGCCGGGCACCGTCAGCGACGCCCTGGTCGAGTATGTCGATGTCGTGCCCACCTTCCTCGAAGTCGCCGGTCTGGCGCGACCCGACATCCTCGACGGTCGCAGCTTCCTGCCCGTGCTGACCGGTGCGGCCACGACCCATAAGACCCACGTCTTCGGCCTGCAGACCACGCGCGGCATCATCAACGGCTCCGATCACTACGGCATCCGCAGCGTGCGCGACAGTCGCTACCGCTACATCCGCAACCTCACCCCCGAAGTCGCCTTCCAAAACGCCGCCACCGCCGATCCCGTCTTCCGCAGCTGGCAGCGTCTCGCCGCCAGCGGCGATGCCCACGCCGCCGCCCTCGTGCACGACTACCAGCACCGCCCCGCCGAGGAACTCTACGACACCCAGACCGACCCGTGGAACCGTCGCAACCTCATCGCCGACCCCGCCCTCGCCACCGTCCGCGACCGCCTGCGCACCGAACTCGACACCTGGATGCGCCAGCAGGGCGACGAAGGTCAGGCCACCGAGATGAAGGCCCTCGAGCGCATGCCCAGGGGCGGCAAGGGCTCGGGTGAAAACGCGCCGAAGAAGAAGAAAAAGAAGAAGGCGGCCCAAAGTACTCCCGGGCTTTAGCCCGTCTGTGGCCAGCCCTGCCTGAACGGGCTGAAGCCCAGGAGTACATTGCCAGCCCTGCCACTCTCACACGACGGCTAGGCCTCACGCCAAGGGGATGGGGGTGGCCATCCTCAGAACTGCACCGCAGAGATTGGTTGGGACGCAGAGAGGGAGCCGGAGTCACCGGGGCGCGCGCATGCCGAAGCCTGCTCGCTCAGGGTTGAGAGCGTGACCACTGCCCAAAAGTGCTCCTGAGCATCAGCCCGTCGCACCCGATCTAACGTTTAAGCTCAGGCCGCAGCCGGTCAGGGCCGTCGCGCCTGCAGCAAATGGTTAGCCCCCGCCGCGCAGATGCTGAAGCGATTGAGCCAGGTTCTCTCTAGCTTGGTGCTCCAAGGCATCACGGAGCAGGGCAGTGTTGTAGATGGGAGTGCGGGCAAGGAACTCCGCGAGCACCTCCGCCCGCCTTTGCCGGAAGAGTGGTTCAGGGACCCAAGCGTATTCCGCCCGCACTTGAACCTCATATTCCTCGAAGCGGACACGGTGCGCGCCCAGAATGGATAAGTCGATATCTACGACTAGCTCCTGGTCCTTGCCTTGGGGCAACGCCGCGTGACTTGTTGCCAAGATGTGTTGCCTGACTCTTTCCGTATGCACCGGGGAAACCCCTGCCGCGGACAGGGCCTCAACCGCCCAAGCTGCACTACGGGCCTCGTTATCATGGGCCGTTACGTCATAAATGGCGTCATGAAACCAAAGCGTTGCCTCAACCTCGGCAGGCTCTGCTGCAATTTGCCGGTGCCGTGAAAAGAGATCGAGGCACTCCGTTAGATGCTGAACCGTATGGTACTTCCGCTGCGGCTCTTCGTAGGCCGCAACCAACTTCTGCATTAAGGCGAGCCCTTCACCTTGCGCACCGATCTCACCCCACCACCGATCCCATGACGATTTCAGCATATTTCCTTTGGAGACGAACAGCATCACTCAACCTCCCCTTACCAGAACAAGTACAGACACACCGAGGCTTGGCACGGACCCAGGCCGCCCGGGCAGGCAGACTTCGTCGCTGAGAATTTGCATGCCACCAGACTGCCTGACGCAGGGAATCCCGTCAAGGAAATGACCGCCCCGCCCGTAGGCGTCGTTCGCCAGAACGCGGGATCGGCAACGTGCTGCATCCGAGCCACCCCAAGCCCACCGTCTGGCGACGTCGCCTACATGGGACCTGTGGACGCGTTCGCCAGAACGCGGGTTGAGGAAGCGCCATCCTCGGAACGGCACCGCAGAAATTGGTTGGGACGCAGAGAGGGATCCGGAGTCACCAGGGCTTCAGCCTGTTCTTGAGTTGCTTGATGCTGATCGATAAGGTCAACGTTTATCCCCTTCTTTCGGGGCCGGCGACGCATGTGTCGTCCTTTTCTGATGACTGCGTTCCATCCCCGTTGTGGTTCAGCGATCGACAACCCATACTGCCGCAGTTTCGAGAGCTTCATTTGGGTGAACTGGAATAAGCCCAATCGAGGACCTGCTGATAGGTCGGCAAGCTCTGTTCCCAAAAAGCGTTGGTGAGTATCCGTTTATCGCCACGCCCGCACTCGTTGAGGTAGTCCGAACGGAAATTCGGTGCAGCTTCGTCTGCCGCCTTGAGCAAGAGACTGACATCCGAGGCTGATCTAGAGAAACCGCAGATGATCCCATCAGCTTGCCAAATGTCATTCGCTAGAACGCACTGAATCCAAAGAGCCTCGACATACGCCCAAATAGCTTCCTGTTCATCGGCTGGCCAGTCTGTCCAACCCGCATAACCCAACTTGCCCAAAACAACTTCGGTATCGCAATGCAATGCATCAAAAGCTGTCAGCTCGAAAATTCGTGGCAGGAAATATCGAAACTCGTCCAAATCCCCCCACGTGGTCATCGCCTTGAAGGCGTAATGGCTCAGCTCATCGGCCGTCAGCGCGTGAAGCGGCCGAGTCTCGAGCAGGCGAGACGTCTCTGCATCGGTGCAACAGGGACATCCTTCGAGCCGAGTGGGTCGAGGATAACGAGCAAAAACTCGATAAAGGGTCTTGATCTCCTCGCAAATCATCAGACTGGGCACCACGAAGTAGGACAAATGATTTTCTCGGCCACCTCTAGGCAGAACCGTTGCCCTCTGTTATGCCGTTGAGGGCGGCATGATGCTTCACGGAGGTATTTCCGTCAAGCTGACGTGCGCGTTCAGCCGCCAACGCTCACGTGCTCCCTTCAGGTCCATGCCACCCAAACCGCGGGGTCGCTGCCCCCGCCTACAGATTGCGCCCGCTCTCCGCCCTCCCTTCTCAGGATCAGCGTCTCATGAGCGTCCTATCAGCGGTTCAAAACAGGTTGGCGTTGCGGCGGTCGGCCGGGAACGCGGGGGCACTGCCCCCGCCTACAGAGGGAACCGCGGCGCCGGCGCAGCGGCGCCCTACCC
>JAEYYS010000012.1 GCA_023428335.1 Verrucomicrobiota bacterium
ATCGACGACAAACCACAGCACGTTCGGCCGCTCCGCCGCGGTGGCGGCGGCGGGCAGCAGCAGGGCGACGCAGGCAAGCAGGGAACGCAGGGGATTCATGAGTGGAAAAATCAAAGGTCGTTGGCGCGCACGTCGGCGAGTTTGGCGGTGACGCGCGCCTTCCACGCGGCAACGCGGTCGGCGTGCTCGGGCAGGACGGCGAGGTTGTGGATCTGGCGCGGATCGGTCTGCATGTCGTAGAGTTCGACGCCGCCGCGGGCGTCCTCGCCATACTGCAGGAAGGCCCAGCGCTCGTCGCGCAGCAGCAGGCCCTTGCTGGTGCCGGCGACGCTGAACGCCGCGTCGCGCACCGCCGCCTTGGGATCGGCGAACACCGTCGCGAGGTCGCGCCCCTGCAGGCGCGCCGGCACTTCCAAGCCGCAGAGTTTCGCGGTCGTCGGGAACAAGTCGATCAGTTCCACCAAGGCGTTGCGCACCCCGGGCTTCATCCCCGGCGCGCGGATCAGCAGTGGCACCCGCGCCGATTCGTCGTGCAGGCTGACCTTGGCCCAGAAATCGTGCTCGCCGAGGTGGTAGCCGTGATCGCTGGTAAAGATGACGATCGTGTTGTCGGCCTGGCCCGAACGCTCCAGCGCGTCGAGCACACGACCAACCTGGGCGTCCATGTAACTGACCGCAGCATAATAACCGGCGAGCGCCTTCTTTTGTCTGGTCTCGTCCATCTGCATGTTGACGCTGGTCTTGTAGTTGATGCCCGGCTTGGGGATGTCATCCCAGTCGCCCGGCACCTTTTCCGGCAGCACCATCGACTCGGGCGGGTAGCGGTCGAAGTACTTCTTCGGCGCGACAAACGGCACGTGCGGACGGACGAAGCCGACCGCCAGAAAAAATGGTTCCCGGCGCGGCGTGGTCAGCAGTTCGCAGGCCTTGGCGGCGGTTTTGCCGTCGGAATGAACGTCGTCATCGCCGTCGGCGGCGACCACGACAAAGGTGTTGCCGCCCATCACCGGTTTGCGGCCGTCGGGGTTCTTTTCCAGGGTCTCGCCGCGGCCCGGCGCGCGCCACTCGGGTCCCGGGCTGTTGAAACGCTCGCTCCAGGATAACGGATCATCGGCGCCGTCGCTGCCCTCCTCAATGCCGCCCGGCACGCCCATGTGGAAGATCTTGCTGACCCGCGCGGTGTGATAGCCGGCGTTCTTGAAATGCTGCGGCCAGGTGGCGCGATCGCCGATCGCCTCGCGCGGGCTGAGGTAACCCTGGACGCCGGTGGCATGCGGGTAGTAGCCCGAAAGAAAGGAGGCGCGCGACGGCCCGCAGTAGGTGCCCTGGCAGTAGGCGCGGGTGAAGCGCACGCTTTGCGCCGCCAGGCGATCCAGGTTCGGCGTCTGGCAGACCGTGTTGCCGTAGCAGCCGAGGGCGGTGTCGGTCAGGTCATCGGCGATGATGAAGAGGATATTCGGCCGGTCGGCAGCCGGCAGGACCGATGGCAGACCGAGAACGAGCAGCAGCAGGCGGAGAAGGCAGGTCATGAAGGCTGGAACGGTTCGTAATCGATCTCCAAAAACTCCGCCACCTCGGGGATCCAGCGGTTCTGCACAAAGGCGGTGTGATCGGGGTGATCGCTGTAGTGGGCGTAGGCGGCCGCGTCGTCGAACTCCATCGACAGGCCAAACTGGAAGGCGTTCTTGGCACTGGTCTGGCGCAGGCATTCAAACTGCTTCACGCCCTCAATGCGGGCGAGTTCGCAGGCGGCGCGCAGGAAATCGCGCTCGGCGGCGGACCCGGGTTCATGCCTGAGGCGGAAGACAACGGTGTGGCGGATCATGCCCATGGGAAAGGGCCGGTTCGGGCCGGTTCTTTCACGGCATGGCCACCGAAGTCCACTTTGCCGCACTTCACCCCACCGCGTCTCCGGGCTTGAGTTTTGCCCCTGGCCCGCTAGCGGAGACGTATCCCCTTCCCGACCATGCCCACCGAATCCGACATCCGCGCCGCGCTCGCCCAAGTCCGCTACCCCGGCTTCAGCCGCGACATCCTCTCCTTCGGACTGGTGAAAAGCATCGAGGTCCAGGACGGCAAGGTGAAGGTCGGCATCTCCCTGGCCACCCGCGACCCGAACATCCCGCGCCTGATCCACGAGCAGGCCATGGACGTACTCGGCAAGCTCGCCGGTGAAGGCAATGTCCGCCTCGACTTCGACATCCAGGAGCCGCCGAACGCCCCCGGCGCGACCTCCTCCGACAAGCTCGGCAAGTCCAGCCTGCCCGGCGTCAAGCGCGTCATCGCCGTCGCCTCCGGCAAGGGCGGCGTCGGCAAGAGCACGGTCGCCTCCAACCTCGCCGTCGCCCTGTCCCGCACCGGCGCCCGCGTCGGCCTATGCGACTGCGATCTCTATGGCCCGAGCATTGCCCACATGTTCGGCACGCATGAGCGACCCTTTCAAAACGACGAACAGCAGATCGTCCCGGTCGAACGCCACGGCCTGCAGCTGATGAGCATGGGTCTGCTGCTCGACGACGATTCGCCGGTCATCGTCCGCGGCCCGATCGCCACCCGCTACACCCAGCAGTTCCTCCGCCAGTGCGCCTGGGACAACCTCGACTACCTGGTGCTCGACCTGCCGCCCGGCACCGGCGACATCCAGCTCACCATCGTGCAGACGGTGGCCCTCGACGGCGCTGTCATCGTCACCACGCCGCAGGAAGTCGCGCTGATCGATGCGCGCAAGGCGGTGGCCATGTTCCAGAAGGTCAACGTGCCCATCCTCGGCCTGATCGAAAACATGAGCCACTTCATCTGCCCGAGCGACGGCCAGATCTACCACATCTTCGGTCAGGGCGGCGGCGAACACGAGGCCAAGCGCCTGGGCGTGCCGCTGCTCGGCCGCATCCCGATCGAAATCCGCGTGCGCGAGGCGGGCGACCAGGGCCATCCGGTCGCTCTGGACGAACCCGACGCCTCGCAGGCCTCGCGCGCCTTCCAGGAGGTCGCCGTCAAGGTCCGCGCCGCCGTGCCGGCCTGAGCCTGCTTCGCGGTTGCATCCCGCCCCGGGGCGCGGTCAAATGCGGACCTCGCGATGAAGTTCCGCGCCATCCTCCTGCTCGCCTGCCTCGGCCTCGCCGCCGGGGCACACGCGCAGGCGCCGCTGACCCGCGCCGAGCAGGTGCGTGCCCTGCCGGCCGATGCCGCCGCCACCGGCGTGCCGGTCGAACTCGAAGCCGTGGTCGGCCTCGTTGAAAACTCAGGCACCGTCTTTGTCCAGGATGCCAGCGGCGGCACCTTCTTCCGCACGCAACCCGCCGCCGCTGCCGTGCTCGCTCCCGGCGATCGCGTGCGCCTGCGCGGCCGCAGCGTGCCGGGCTTGTACCTGCCGGGCATCGAGGCCGACCGCTTTGAGGTCGCCGGTCGCGGCGCCCCGCCCGAGGC